>JBCCQC010000424.1:0-4816 GCA_039024535.1 Chloroflexota bacterium | reverse complement strand
GCCAGTGTGAAATCGATTCGTTTTCCCATACCCACAGTTTACCCATCTTTTGGATAACTTTCGACTACTGGCTTAGTCGTCTTGACTTTCCTGAAAGCGATAAGGATCTTGAAGTCCACGAAATCACATACAGCTACAGCGATGTCACAATTCAGCGATACCTGTGGAGGGATGGGATATTTGCACCGTTCACCTACACACATCAGAGCAATCTCTTTGCTCCTGCACAGGAAATCTACACTGACGTCGTTCTAACGCTAAACTTCAACAATCAGGATGTTCGGATCGAGTTTCTCATGGTTGATGACGTGTTTCCCCACCTTCCGCGCTCGATAATCTGCAAGGTTACAGTGGATGATACTGGCAAGAGCGACCTTTTTCCGTGTGACCCTGACACCACTATGTTGCAACAGATGGATGTTAATGGTAATGGAAACCGTGAGCTTGTTGTCCATGCGACCGGGCAATTCGGTATTGAGGACGGGTGTGCTCATCAACGGATGCTCGTATTTGATCGTGACTGGACAGAATTGGCAAACATCACAGGATGTATCGTCCATACAGACTTATTCGGCGTCAGGATTCACGACATCGACAACGACGGCAAAACGGAAATTGTTTCTGCGGGAAACCGTCAGGGTAACTTTATCCACTGTAGTGACATTGTTCTTTATTATTGCTGGTACGAACTGAATGACCAGAACGATGTCTACGAGTGGGATGGCAGCACATTCGTGTATGACCGTTCCGTGCCGCGTGGCCCTGACCCGATTCTAATACAAAGCGAATAGAACCCGCACAGGCGTTTGTGCGTAAAGAGAGATGACGGTATTGTGAACGAGAATTGATGTTTGTGCATCCCTTCACATATACTGTCATCAATCCGTTCCCTGAATTGAAAGCTGCTCTATGTTTGGAAGACGACGAGGCCAATCCGCAGGCCGTCCCGACCTCCCCGACGAATCCACCTACGCCGACTATCCCGTGGACTGGCGCAAACTGCTCGCCTACCTCGCGCCGTACAAAGCGCGGCTGGCGCTGGCCTTTGTAATGCTGCTCGGCAGTGTCGCGCTCAGTCTCGTGTTCCCGGCAGTCATCCAGCGCGTGCTGGATAGCGTACTGGAAGAAGGCAATATCACGCTGCTGAACCAGATCACGGTGGGGCTGCTGATTGTGTTTCTGGTGCGCAGCATCACCACGCTGCTGCAGAACTACAACCTCAACTACGTGGGCGAGCGCATCAGCATGGATATGCGCCTGAACCTGTACAATCACCTGCTGGAAATGTCGCTCGGCTTTTTCAGTCAGCGGCGCGTGGGCGAACTCGTATCGCGCCTTTCCAGTGACGTGACCATTATGCGTACTGCGCTCACCAGCAATATGAATACCCTGTTGCAGCAGTCGCTTATCGCTATTGGCTCGATTATCGTCATGGTCGTGATAAACGTGCGGCTCACGCTGTTTATTCTGGTACTTACGCCCGTGATTGGCGTGCTGGGCGCACTGTTTGGCGTATGGCTGCGCCGCACCAGCACACAGGTTCAGGACGAACTGGCCGGGGCAACCGTCGTCGTGGATGAGGTGTTGCAGGGCATTCGCATCGTAAAGAGCTTTGCCCGTGAGCCATTCGAAACAAGGCGCTACGACGACGCCATCGAAAGCGCATTTCAGGCAGCGATTCGTGTGTTGCGCGTGCGCTCGCTGTTCGGGCCGATTGTCGCGTTTCTGTCGTTCGGCGGGCTGGCGCTGGTACTCTGGTTCGGCGGACGTGAGGTACTGGCCGGGCGGCTCACGGGTGGTGAACTCATCGCGTTTTTGATCTACGGGTTAACGGTAGCCGGGGCATTCGGGTCGCTGGTCAACCTCTACACGCAATTCCAGGAGGCACTGGGCGCAACCCGCCGCGTTTTCCAGATTATCGACATTGAACCGGAGATCATGGATGCCGAAAAGGTTAAGCCACCGGGGGAAATTGAAGGGCGCATCACATTCGAAGACGTGAGTTTTGCCTACGAAGACCATCATGAGGTACTGCACAACATCAATCTGGACATTGCACCGGGCGAGATTATCGCGCTGGTGGGGCCAAGCGGTGCCGGCAAGTCCACGGTATTTAACCTGATTCCGCGCTTTTATGACCCGACTGACGGGAGCGTCCTTGTTGACGACAAAAACATCCGCGATGTTGCAAAAGCCGACCTGCGCGAACAGATTGCCATCGTGCCACAGGAAACATTGCTATTCGGCGGCACCGTGCGGGAAAACATCCGTTACGGTAAACTGGACGCGACAGAGGGCGACATCATAGAAGCAGCAAAAGCCGCCAACGCCCACGATTTCATCACGGAACTGCCAGACGGCTACGATACCCTTGTCGGGGAGCGCGGTGTACGTTTGAGTGGCGGCCAGCGCCAGCGTGTGGCAATTGCCCGTGCAATTTTGAAAGATGCGCGGATTCTACTGCTGGACGAAGCCACATCCAGCCTTGATAGCGAAAGCGAAAACGAAGTGCAGGAAGCACTTTCCCGGCTGATGCAGGGCCGCACCACCATTATCATTGCGCATCGCCTCAGCACCATCCGCGTGGCACACCGCATTGCCGTACTGGACAGGGGAGAGTTAATAGAGATGGGAACACACGACGAATTAATGGCGAAACCAGATGGCCTGTACGCTCACCTGTACGAACTCCAGTTCAAGCAGAATATGCCACTGCCTGCCGGGATAAACTGAGCCGTGTCCTTACGGGGTAAAGTCGCGTTCGTGACCGGGGGCAGCGGGTTCCTCGGTGGGGCGCTGGTGCGTCGTCTGGTGGCAGAAGGAATGCGTGTTCGGGCACTGGTTCGGCACTCGTCAGATTCCAGCTACATCAATGGTTTATCCGGCGTGGAGACCATCATCGGGGACATCACCCACAAGCGGAGTGTCTTCACTGCCTCGAAGGACTGCGCCTATGTATTTCACGTTGCGGCGGCACTCGGCGGCCACATTGATTACCAGAAACAGGTGAATGTGGAGGGTACGCGCATTGTTGCCGAGGCTGCTGCCAGCGTGGGCAGTGAACGCATGATTCACGTCAGTTCGATTGCCGTGTATGGCTACGGTGTGGATGGCAAGATTACAGAGGACACCGCCCATACGGACACATTAGACCCCTACGCACAGACCAAAGCCGAGGCCGAAAAGCGCCTGCACATGATCGCAGAAAAGCGCTGGCTCTCGTACAGTATCATCCGCCCCGGCATGATCTACGGGCCACGTTCCGGGGCGTGGACGGCCAAAATGTTTAATATGGCAAAGCGCAGCCCGACGATATTCGCCGGGGATGGCAGCGGCCACGCGCACCCCATTCATGTAGATGATGTGGTGGATATGATTGTGACGCTGGCAACGCACCCAGCCGCTGAAGGGCAGGCATTTAACTGTGCGCCGGATCCGGCCCCGACATGGCGTGAATTTCTGGGGCATTACAGCGCACTGGCCGGGCACAGCAACTGGCTGGGCGTCCCGGCACCGCTGGCAACGCTGGGCCTTGATGTGCGAGCTTATCTCGCAGAAAAAGGATCGCCGGATGTTTCGTGGGGAGAGAAAGCCCGCTACATCCAGCGCGATGTGACATACAGCATGGCAAAAGCCCGTGATCTGCTGGAATGGCAACCGTCTGTGCCGCTGGCCGAGGGCATTGCAAACACCGCACCGTGGCTCCGTGAGCAGGGCCTGTTGACCTCGTGACGGCAATCTGGCTGGTGGCCGGACTGCTGGCTACCGGGGCACTTGTATGGCTGGTGTGGTGGCTGCTGATTGAAACGGAAGGTGCGTATCTCGGGCAGCGGGTGGTCACATGGCTCTATGACCGCTTCGCCACCCGTTACGACAACATCAAGGCCTTTAACCCCACCCACGAATACCTCTACGTGTCGTCGCCCATCATGAATGCCTCGCGCCCACACACGGATATGCTCATGCTGGATATTGCGACTGGCACGGCGCGTTTGCCTCTCGCTATGCTGGCTCACGGACGATTCAAAGGGCATATCATTGCCGTGGACATCAGCCGGAAGATGCTGGAACAGGCGGCGTACAAACTCGCGGACGATATGGCCCATGCGGATTTAATGCATACCCCCGCCACCTGCCTCCCTTTCCCGGATGAAACCTTCGATGTCGTGACATTTCTGGAGGCACTGGAATTCGTGGATGAGCCGGAAGCCGCATTGCATGAGGCGGTACGGGTACTGCGTCCCGGTGGCCTGCTGCTGACTACCCTGCGCATCAGCATCAAAACCATGCCGGGTAAACTGTGGTCACAGGAGAAAATGCAGCACACGCTGGAGAACCTTGGTATGCGCCGTGTGTACTTCGAGCCGTGGCAGGAGGAATACACAAAGGTGTGGGCACGCAAAACAGGCCCATCAGCGCACATCGGGGCAAAACCACTGGAAGCTGTGCTGCGCTGCCCCCACTGCGACGAGGTTGCGTACAGCTACCATGTGCCGTACTTCGTCTGTGGCAACTGTGAGCACAGAATTCCTGTTGGGGAAGATGGTGTTTTAGAGTTCACAAAGGTTCACGATTGTTAAGCGCCCCGCATTTGTTACAATTCTCTACTATGATTAGCCACATAGAGCCATAGAGGACGTTTTCCCTGTGATTCAACTCCCGAAAGAACACGCAAAACTCGTGGAGCAGGCCATTAAAGCGGCGCAGTCCGCTGGCGACCTGCCAGAGTTTGAGATTCCCACAATCCCGATTGAAGCGCCGAAAAAACCGGAATTCGGTGACTATGCCTGTCCGGTGGCGCTTCGTCTGGCGAAAG
>JBCCQC010000423.1:0-4823 GCA_039024535.1 Chloroflexota bacterium | reverse complement strand
GTTTAAGACACGTGCCCTGCAGACCGATACCGCCCCCGCAGCCCCCCGCCCTGCCGGGATCGCTGTGGATGGGGCTGTGGCATGGGTGTTGATCCTGCGCGTGGTCGATTCGTCACAGACTATTGAACTCCATGTAAGCCATGCTATCACGCTGGGGCGTACACTGGATGCCTCTGATGCTGCTCATATTGACCTGTCGTCACACCATGCGGCACAGTTCGGGGTTTCTCGCAAGCACATTGCCCTGCGTGCCTACAAAAATCATCTTGTTGTGCGCGACCTGAACAGTACCAATGGCACGGCTATCAACGAGAACCGGCTGGCAGCGCATGTGGATGTGCCGCTTAAGACCGGCGATGTGCTGCAAATTGGCAAGCTGAGGATGCGCGTGATTCTGGCTGCAAAGGCACCGTCTGAATAGTTTTTGCCATTTAAAGATGTTTGATAACCCGACCTCTCTGCTAAAATACAGATGTTCACAATTTAGCAAAGAAGAGGTTATTGCATGGGTGAAAAATACGAGGCACTTTTAGCCCGCCTCACGGACATTAACAACATCGGCCACGCAGAAGCGGTGCTGCACTGGGATATGGAAACCCAGATGCCTGAAGGCGGTGCTGAAGCCCGTGGCAGCCAGCTTACCACGCTGTCGCGCATTCGCCATGAGATGTTTACCAGTGACGCTACCGGCGACCTGCTGGAACAGGCGGCCAGCGAGATGGCCGAGGCTGACTACGACAGTAAAGAAGCCAGCATGATCCGCGTGGTACAGCGCGACTTCGAAGACGAAACCAAACTCCCCACAGAATTTGTTGCCGAGTTCACCGGCCTTGTTGCAAAAGCACATCATAGCTGGGTGAAGGCGCGTGAAGCCAGCGACTTCAGTATTTTCCAGGAGGACCTGGGCCGTATTGTGGAGATGAGCCGCCAGAAAGCTGAGTATCGCGGCTATGATGAGAACCCCTATGATGCATTACTGCAAGAATATGAACCCAGTATGACCTCCGCGCAGGTCAAGGCGCTGTTTGACGGCCATAAGCAGGATTTGATTGATCTTGTTGCGGCTATCAGCGAGGTGGCCGACCGTGTAGATGATAGTGTGGTTCATCAGCCGCTGCCGGCAGAAAATCAGCGGGCGTTCGGGGAAGTTGTTGCGGAGGCTATTGGCTATGACTTTCATCGGGGCCGGCTGGATGAGTCTGTACATCCGTTCAGCACGTCGTTTTCCAAGAATGATTCGCGCATTACGACCCGCTACGACGATGGCTGGCTGAACCCAGCGCTGTTCGGCACCATGCATGAGTGCGGCCACGCGATGTATGAGCAGGGGATTGCGGATGATCTGGAAGGTACGATGATTGGCAGCGGTACTTCACTCAGTGTTCACGAGTCGCAGTCACGCACGTGGGAGAATCTGGTGGGGCGTAGTATGAACTTCTGGCAGTGGGCGTACCCGCGCCTTGTGGAGTATTTCCCGCATCAGTTCCAGCAGGTTGATGTTACTACGTTTTACCGTGCCATCAATCGGGTTGCACCGTCGCTCATCCGCGTGGAAGCGGACGAATGCACGTACAACCTGCACATTATGCTGCGCTTTGAGATTGAACAGGCTATCATCCGGGGTGACATCCCTGTGGCGGAAATTCCGCAGACGTGGAACGATATGTTCAAGGAGTTTCTGGGTATTACCCCATCGAATGATGCGCAGGGTTGCCTTCAGGATATTCACTGGTCAATGGGCGGGTTCGGGTACTTTTCTACCTATGCTCTTGGCAACCTGTTGAGCGCTCAGTATTACAACAAAGCCTTGCAGGATGTGCCCTCTATACCGGATGACATTGCGCAGGGTAATTTTGAAACGCTGCTGACATGGAGCAACGAGAACATCCACCAGCACGGGCGCAAGTACGATACCAACGAATTGACGCGGCGCGTGACGGGCGAGGACATCACCAGCAAGCACTACATTGCTTACCTCAAGGGCAAATTCACTGATCTGTACCGACTCTAAGCATTTGATTGGCATGGGCTGGCGTATCTATACGCCCTGTGTCACATCATGATAAGTTGATAGGCACGGCAATTTGCCGCGCCTATTTTTCTGCGTACTACCAGCGCAACGCAAAAGGACAACCCTCATGTATATCCCTCGCAAACGGCTGTTCTGGTCGGTTTCGCTCGGCCATATGACCAATGACATCTTTATGGCGATGGGGCCGGTGCTGCTGGCCTTTATCGGCACGGTGTACTTCCCTATCTCTGCTGCGCAGCTCGGTGTGGCGATCAGTGCGCGTCAGATGCTCGGTGCGGTGTCGCAGCCGTTTTTCGGTTGGCTGAGTGACCGGGGGTATGGGCGCTACCTGGGTGCGGGCGGGGTTGCGTGGACGGCGAGTTTTGTCGCGCTGGCGATGTTTATGGCAATTGTGGGTAACTTCTGGCTGATGGTGGTTCCGTTTGCGCTGTCTGCACTGGGGAGTGCGGCTTTTCATCCGGTTGGTACGGCCAAGGCGTCTCAGGAAGGCGATGAGATGGCCTCGACGGATACCGCTTATTTTTTCCTGATGGGGCAAACGGGGCTGGCACTTGGCCCGGCCATAGCGGGCATTTTGCTGGGTATGACGCAGATTAACGGCGAAGGTGGCAGTGTAATGCCGATTATTGTGCTGTCGCTGGCTGCGATTCCGTCTGTGGTGTTTATGCGCTTTGCGATTCCGTTAGCAGACCGTTCTGCGAAAGGTATTGCCATAGAAAAAGCCAAACTGGATGCGATCCCACGAAAGGCGATAAAAGTGGTGCCACTGCTGCTGCTGGCGACAATGGTGCTGCTGCGTGGGCTGGGCTACCCGGGGAGTGTGGCGTTTTTGCCAGAACTGTTTCGGTCGAAGGGCTGGTCGCCAGAAGCCTATGGCCCCATTGTGAGCATGTTCTGGATTTCGTCGGCGGTGGCGGGGGTGTTTTTCGGGTATCTGGCGGCACGTTTTGACCGGCGCTATGTGATGGTGGGGTCTTTGCTGGCGGTGGTGCCGGTGTACATCCTGCTGCCCACGATTGACACGTGGCTGGCCTACCCGATGACGCTGTTGATGGGGGCGCTGGTGGGTGGTTCGCACAGCATTATTGTGGTGATGGCGCAGGAACTGCTGCCGGGGCGTAAGGGGTTTGCCTCTGGCGTGACGCTGGGCTTTATCTTTGGTGTGGGGGCGCTGGGCACGCTGATTATCGGTTATATGGCTGATGGCATTGCTGCATTTGGCATAGCTGGCATTGGCCTGGAGCGTTCGTTCCAGGTTGTGAGTGCCTCTGTGTTGCTGTCTGGTTTTATGGCGTTGCTGCTGCCAGCAGCAAAGAATGAGCCGGTTATTGTGGTTGACAGTACGCTAGAGCCGGAGGGGGCAGACTGAGAGGCGGGGGCATTTGCTGCCCCCGGCGGTGAAAATTAGCCTTCGGTAGTTGCGGCTTCTTCGTCAACCATAGCTTCTTCAGTCGCTACGGCTTCTTCAGTGGAGACGGGGGCTAAGAACGTGCCGTCACCGCCCCTGCATTCGGCTTCTGTCCAGTAGAAGGTGTACAGCTTGCCTTCGCGGAGGTCATCTGGTGAAGACTTGGCGATGTTGATCTGGAACTCGTCGCTTTCTGGCAGGTAGTAAATGCCGGGATCCGGGTAGAAGTAGGCATCTACGGCGACGCCGAGTGTGGCGAACTCGCCGGTAGCTTCGGCAGTTGCGATTCCTGTTTCAATGTCTGCTTCTGGCACGAACAGCACTTCTTCGCCTTCCAGAAGCAGCAGGAAGCCACCGCCTGCGTAGCTATCCGTTGGCTGCATGTCACTGCCAACGCAGTACAGGCCGAAACCATCCATCCAGTAGCTGAAGTTCAGACGGCCATCTTCTTCATCCTGTGCATTCATAGCAACTGCAAACGCCATCATCAGTACCAGCAACATCACGATGCTGACGGAACGAATACCTTTTACCATGTTAACCTGTTCTCCTGTTGTAAACTCAAAACCCTGTGCGGACGCGCCATTACAGACAGCACGCCCTGCATTCGTTGTCAATTCTGTTAAGTTGGCCTACACGCAGCCAGCATTGTCGCCCTCGCCGCCCGGATCTTTACCGGGTGGGCAACCGTCGTTGGTGACTTTGGGCACGCCACGGCATTCTGTCCACTGGAATTCAAACAGCTTGCCGCTGTCACCGCCGATTACGTTGAGCTGGAACTCACCGGAGGAGAGGTAGTAGATAGCTGGTTGTGGATCGAACCATGTGCCCTCTGCCTGGCCCAGTACGGAATATTCGCCGGTTGCTTCAGTCTGTGCAATGCCTGCCAGAATTGCTTCTTCCGTTACCCAGAGGATTTCCTTACCTTCGGAGTCTTCCGGGCTGGGGGCCAGTACGACAAAGCCGCCACCATCTTCGTAGGTGTCCCACGGGGTGCGTGTGGAATCTGCACAGTAGACGCCGATGCCATCCATGAAGTCGTTGATGTCATAGTTGAGCCGTCCGTCGTCATCGGGGCGGGGCTGGTAAGAGCCAATGTCCTGGGCGAAAAGATAAACCGGGGCAAATGCCAGCACTGCAACCAGCGTGATGCCAGCGACAAACTGCCGTTTTGTGATGCGAATATCCATACGAACCTCATCTTCCTCTCACAATTCGTTGTGCGCGGCGCATTATCACAGAAAAGATGACAGCCGAAAATGGTGAATCTGTTCCATCGGGACAAAATTTCATATCCATGATTCCGATCAGTAAGTTTTATTTGCCAGTGAAATTTCATGAAGAATACTGGCACGATTACTTTTAGACTTTGAGCAAAATCAG
>JBCCQC010000422.1:0-4829 GCA_039024535.1 Chloroflexota bacterium | reverse complement strand
TCTTAAAGTCTGTCTGTTAGTTCTCTAATAGCAGACGCAAAACCATATGGAGACTATTCATGAAAGTTAAAGCTGTTATTCTTGCTGGCGGTGAAGGTACCCGCCTGAAAACCCTGACAGCCAAGCGTGCGAAACCGGCAGTCCCCTTTGCCGGGAAGTACCGCATTATCGACTTCACCCTGAGCAACTGTGTCAACTCCAGCATTTTCGATGTGCTCATCCTCACACAGTACCGCCCACACAGCCTCAACGATCATATCGCCCGTGGGCGCCCGTGGGATCTTGACCGCACCTTTACCGGCGGCGTGCAGCTTCTTCAGCCCTACAAGGGCCGCTTTGATACAGACTGGTATGCTGGCACCGCAGATGCCGTGACCCAGAACCTTAACTTTGTGCGCCAGGGCCGCCCGGACTACGTGCTCATCCTCTCTGGCGATCACATCTACATGCAAGACTACGACGTGCTCATTCAGTTCCACCGTGAACGAGGTGCCGACGCAACCGTATGTGCAATCGAGGTACCGCTCGATGAAGCCAGTCGCTATGGCATCCTCGATGTAGACCACGAGACCTATCAGATTAAAGACTTCGTAGAGAAACCAGACAACCCGCCCGGGCGCATGGCAAGCATGGGCGTCTACGTGTTCGATTATGACGTGCTGGAAAGCCTGCTGCTGGAAGACCGTGGAGATGGCGAGTCTGCACACGATTTCGGCAAAAACATCATCCCCACGATGATTGAACGCGACATGAATGTGTATGCCTACCTGTACGGTGGTTACTGGATTGACGTGGGTACCATTGAGGCCTACTGGGAAGCCCATATGGACTTACTGGCTGTGCCGCCATCGCTCAACCTGAACGACCGCACATGGGTTATCCACACACGCAGTGAAGAGCGGCCCTCCGTTAACGTCATGGCAAAAGCCACAATTGAGAACAGCCTGCTCACAGACGGCGTGGTCATCGGGGAAAACGCAACCGTCATCAACTCGGTGCTCTCACCGGGCGTGTTTGTCGGGCGCAATGCCGTCGTGCGTGATTCTGTAATCCTGAACGACGCCTACATCGAAGCGGGCGCTGTGGTAGAGCGTTGCATTATGGACAAGATTGTTGTGATAGGCAACGATGCCCGTGTCGGCAGCATTCCGGAAGGCGACAACCTCGGCATCACAACCATTGGCAAGAACACCCACGTGCCACCGAACTGGACAGTCGGGCATGGTTGCACGCTGGGCACAGACCTGACGGCAGAAAGTTTTGCCGAATTCAGCAATCGGACGGTACCACCAGAAACCAACATTGGCTGGGCACCGAAGAAGAAGTAATCACATGCAGCGGGGGCAGCGAACCTGCCCCCAACCATACACACTAACGCTCCGTCGTAGACACAACCGAGTTATCACCGCCATAGCTGTTAGCAACGTAGCGATCAGCCTCCCAGTCATTGTGCCACTCACCATCTACAAGATAGCGAAACTGATACTCATGATCGGTTTCCAGGTTCAGCGTAACCTTGAAGCGCCCATCCTTCAGCTTTTCCATAGGCGTTGCGTCTTCACGCCAATCGTTAAAATCACCCACGAGGTAGACATCCTCGCCACCCACATCCTTCGGCAGGTAGAAGGTCACTTTACATACCGGTTTGCTTTTGAGGTACTTTTTCTTCAACATGCTGTCCTCCCAGAACTAAAATCCAGCCAGCTACAGTAAGTGCGCGTGCGCGGTCTTTGCCGCACACACCATCACATAATCTGCTCAGGTTAAAATTCGGCGCTATTCTAAACACAGAATCACAAAAATTTAACACCGGGTTTTGCTTACGAAGGTGCTCGGCCAGCATTCCACCCCACAACTCACTGCGCTCACTGCTCCACGCTGTGCTGTTCTATGTCAACTTGGAAATGCTTCCAATCCACGATATGCTTATGCTCGCACTATATTTGAGACTGACAGGAGATCAGATTTCGCATGGTAAAACCTGTTGCGAGAATAAACGTCGTCCCCGACCTGCCCAAATCGCTGGTGCGCCTGCGTGAGCTGGCGTACAATGTTCGCTGGTCGTGGGATCATGAGACGATAACGCTTTTCCGCCGTCTGGATCCAGAGCTGTGGCTGAACACCGGTCACAATCCCGTCCGTATGCTGGGGCTTGTTAGCCAGGAACGCCTGCAAGAAGCCAGTGAGGATGGATCATTCCTCGCCCACTTCCAGCGCGTCTGCGACGACTTCGACACCTACATGGGCGACAAAAACACATGGTTCAAAACCACCTACAAAAAGTTAAAGGGCGATCCACTCATCGCCTACTTCTCGATGGAGTTTGGCCTGATGGAATCCTTCCAGAACTACTCCGGTGGTCTCGGCATCCTCAGTGGCGATCACCTCAAAAGCGCCAGCGACCTCGACATCCCGCTGGTAGGTGTGGGCCTGCTGTACCAGGAGGGCTACTTTCGGCAGTACCTCAACGCCGACGGCTTCCAGCAGGAATCCTACCCCATTAACGACTTTGCCCACCTGCCGCTGGAACTCCAGATGAACAAAGACGGTAGTGAAATGCGCGTAAGCGTGCCCCTGCCTGGTCGCCAGCTACATGCCCGCGTGTGGAAGGTGCAGGTCGGGCGCATACCGCTGTACCTGCTGGATTCCAACATCGAGGATAACCCGCGTGCAGAAGACCGTAACCTGACTGACCGTCTGTATGGCGGTGACCGCCGTACCCGCATCCGCCAGGAAGTCTTGATGGGTATTGGTGGCATCCGTATGCTGGATCAGCTTGGCCTGCGCCCCGGTGTACTGCACATGAACGAGGGCCACTCCGCTTTCCTCGCGCTGGAACGCATCAAGCAGTTGATGGCCGAAGAAAACATCGGCTTTGAAGATGCAAAGGCCATTGCCGGGTCACAGATGGTATTCACCACGCATACACCGGTTCCTGCGGGCCTGGAGCGTTTCGGCTTTGACCTGATTGACGAGCACTTTACGGAATACTATCAGGAACTGGGCCTCAACCGTGAACAGTTCATCGACCTGGGCCGTGAGCAGATGGACGGCTATCAGTTGTTTTCTATGCCGGTGATGGCCGAGCGTATGTCGTCAATGGCAAACGGTGTGGCGGCACTGCACGGCGCTGTGAGCCGTAACATGTGGCAGTGGAACTATCCGGGGGTACCCGCGCCAGAGGTGCCGATTGGCTCTGTAACGAACGGTATTCACCTGATGACGTGGCTCAGCCGCGAAATGGCAAGCCTGTTCGACCGCTACCTTGACCCGGAATGGCGGATAGACGACAGCAGCCCGAAGGTATGGGAAGCCGTCTACAACATCCCGGATGCCGAACTATGGCGCACCCACGAACGCCGTCGTGAGCGCCTCGTCGCGTTTGTACGTCAGCACCTCGCAGCACAGCTTACGCGGCGCGGCGTTTCCCAGGCAGAAGTGCTGGCCGCCGAGGAAGTACTCAACCCGGATGCGCTCACAATTGGTTTTGCCCGTCGTTTCGCCACCTATAAGCGGGCCACCCTGTTCATGCGAGATATTGAACGCCTGAGCAAACTTGCCAACGACGCGAACCGCCCGGTGCAGTTTATCTTCGCCGGTAAAGCACACCCACACGACACCCCCGGCAAAGAGTTCATTCGTGAGATCGACCGACTATCGCGCACGGCAGAGTTCCGCAATCGTGTCGTCTTCCTCGAAGACTACGACATGAACGTGGCCCGTTACATGTACCAGGGTGTGGACGTGTGGCTGAACAACCCGCGACGCCCGAAGGAAGCCAGCGGCACCAGCGGCATGAAGGTGCTGGCAAACGGTGGCCTCAACTGTAGTATCCTGGACGGTTGGTGGGCAGAGGGCTACTCCCCGGATGTAGGCTGGGCCATTGGCAACGGCGAGGAATACCCGCAAGACCAGTGGGAAATGCAGGATCAGATCGAGAGTGAGGCCCTGTACAACGTCTTCGAAAACGACATCGTGCCGCTATTCTATGATCGTACCCGTGATGGCCTGCCACGCGGCTGGATCCAGAAGATGAAAGACAGCATGGTCAAGCTGACGCCGTTCTTTAACACCCGGCGCATGGTTCGTGAGTACAATGACATTTACTACATCCCGACGTTCGAGCGCCAGCAAACCCTCAGCAACCCCATGTCCAATGGGCACGCCCTCGTAGAGTGGCAACGGATGATGCACAGTGCGTGGGGCAGCGTTGGCATTGGCGATATTGAACTGAAGCGCAACGAAATCAAAGTGGGCTCCAGCACCACAGTCAACGCAAAGGTGTATCTGGGGTCACTCAAGCCAGATGACATCCACGTACAGGTGTACGTCGGGCAGCTCGACTCACGCGGGGTAATTACCCACAACGCCGAAGCCATTGATATGAAGCCTGCCAAAGAAGCAGAATCCGACGGTGCCCTGATGTTCACAGCAAAGGTCTCCTACGAAACCAGTGGAGAGCGCGGCCTGACAGTACGTGTACTGCCCAGCCATCCATCTCTATCCAGTGCATTCAAGCTGGGGCTCATCAAGTGGGCCTGACCCACCCCGCATAGCCACCGGGGTACAGTGGCTTCTTACTGTGCCCCGGTCATCAAATACTGAATATGCTCGTGGTATAACTGGTTGCACCACATTCACCTGCAATGGTAGAATAATGGTATAGTATTCGGGTTATATGCCCTGCAAAGCCCGATGCGATGTTACTTGTTGTGGAAACCGAATAAAGAAACTCCCCCGGAGAGGTCTGGATGACAGAAACAATAATGGTTGTCGATGACGAAATCGGCGCACTGACACTGATTGGTATTATGCTGGAACGCGGCGGG
>JBCCQC010000421.1:0-4830 GCA_039024535.1 Chloroflexota bacterium | reverse complement strand
GCCTGCCACACCCACGTCACACTATTGACCCGGCAGAGCCAGATTGTAGCCAGCACCCTGCCACTGAACAACACCACCCAGATCAAGAAGCTGTGTATAGCCTGCGCTGTTCAACACGCTAACAGCAGAGCGAGAACGGTTGCCACTATTACAATAAACTACGATTGTTTTATCCTGCGGTAACTCATTCACCCGCGAACTCAATTCATTCAGCGGGATGTGAATTGCACCCGGAATAACACCACTGGCAACTTCACCCGCTGTCCGCACATCCAGCAGCACATGGTCAGCTTCGCTGTAGTTAGCAATATAGCTGTCTGGCTGGATAACAGGGGCGCTGGCAGCAGGTTCCACAACCTCAGACGTAGAAGCAGCACCGCCACACGCGGCTACTGTAGCAGCAAGTATAACGGCGAATAACCCGAAAAAAACGCGTTTCATGCGGATCGTACCTCACATCAGAAAACACTGCACACACTATAGTAGATGGCAAATAAGGCCGATAGACCCTGACCGACATCCAATGCAGCAGTGTTTGATGTTTACGATAAGCTATGCTTATGGCTCTAAAGTAACGGGAGTTGAACCGGCGGAATATCGTCATCTGTGTGCGAATTAACATCTCTGCGGGGCGGCAAAATCGGCTTCCATGTGGTGAAGTCCCTGCAATAGTCACAGATGTCAGGCGGATCTTCACCGAAGTACGTCTGCCCACAGTTAGGACAATACCACCGAATCGCCTGCTCAAAGGAGTGATGCTTGCGTTTCATAACCATGATGCGAACACATATTCAATCATAACCCAACCATATAACACCCGTTCGTATCTCGCAAGTGGAAGCTAACAATGCCAGCCCATAAACACACCTCCCGGATGTCCGTTTGCCGTCAATCCTTCACACGTCTTTCTTGAGAAAAAAACACCCGGTTGTCAAGTAAATAGACCATGATTTTATGCAAATTTAACAAAACTGTGATACTATGTAATCGTCGCGCATTCCGCGCAAAAAACCTGTAGGTAATGCAACGCTGCATTACACGAGTATGGAGGCAAGTTTACAGTATATGTTTAACACCGGTGATACCATTGTTCACTCACGCTATGGGGCTGGCAAAGTCGTTGGCAAGAAGACGATCACACTGGACGGCGAAGAACGCCACTACATCTGCATCGAACTCTCTGCCGGGCGAGGCACCCTCATGGTGCAGCCAGAAGAAGTCAACCCGGAAGAAGTACGCGAGACGATGGACGACATGAGCCTGATCCGCGAAGTCTTCGCAAAAACCCCGCAGGAACTCTCCGACCAGCACCGCAGCCGCCAACCCAAACTGCAGGCCAAACTCCGCAGCAACAACCCGAAGAAAATCGCAGAAGCACTGCGTGACCTGATGTGGCGAGAAGCAACCAACGGCCTGACCGAAACAGACCGTCGCATCATGATGGAAGCCCGCCAGAAAATCATCCAGGAACTCAAAATCAGTGACGAGATCACCGAGGGCACCCGCAAGCTGGATGAAATGACGCAAAAGGCCATCGTAAAGCACGTCGAAAAATCCGACCTCACCGCAGCCGTATAAGCGACACATACCACTTCGGAGCCATAAGAACGGCGGGATGCACCCCGCCGTTTTTCAATTACCACATCTGCCACACCACAGGCCAATCGCAGGTTGCCCGCCATTGCACATGCAGGCGCATCTCCGGCAGAATAACACCATATACAAATGGAACGAGGTACCGGTATGCAAGCCTATCGTGCATTGCTCATGTTGACGCTGTTGCTACTTTTACCAGCGGTTTCCCTTGCCCAACTGGATACCGCCGATATTCTGCCAGAAAAACCGATGATTATGCCCGCTGCCGGGCAGGCTGGCCCCAACACATGGATGTTCGGGCAGGCCTATGGCAACACCACAGGCGCATATAACTTTGGCGACCAGTGGTACCGCGCCGGTCAGGGGCTGCACTTCGGCATAGACCTTTCCATGCCCTGTGGAACGCAGCTAGTCGCCGTGGCCGATGGCACCGTCCAGTTTGTAGACGACAAGAGCTTCGGCAGCGACCCCCATAACCTCATTCTGCGCCACGAAGCACTCGGCCTCACCACACTCTACGGCCACCTGCTCAACAAACCCAATCTCATCCCCGGCCAGTCCGTGCAGCAGGGTGACGTAATTGGTCTCTCCGGCGACCCGGACTCAACCTGCGTCAGCCGCCCACACCTGCACTTTGAAATACGCTCACTGGACTACAGCCGCACCGTAAACCCGGTCAACATCATAGAAGCAAACTGGCACATGCTGGCAACCATCGGGCCATTCGGCTATCCGCTCTTCCAGCAGGACTTAGAAAACCCGCGCCAGTGGATCACGCTGGAAGACCAGCCCGATGTCTACTTCTGGGGCCGCATCCTCAACAACTACAACTACGTCAACCCACCCGGCAACAGCGCACGCCCCGCCCCATCCCCACAGATAACACGCGACGTACCCGAAGTAATGGACACTGCTGTCTACACCCTGCGCCAGATCACGTCCGATGGCTGCTGTGCCAACGCACAGTGGCACCCCACCGCCGCCAACACACTTTACGTCACAGACGGCGCACCCGGCGCACTGGCTGGCGTGTTTGAGTACAACCTCAACGGCATCTTCGGGCAAAACCAGCTACGGCCTGCACCGCTACCCTACCTCAGTGCCAGTGGCGCCTACGAAACAGAACGCTTCGTAAACACATTCGTCAAAGTACGGCACGTCGCCAGTGGCACCGAGTATCAGGTGAATACCGGCGGGCGCATCCCCACCATGAACCCGGCCAACAGCCAGCTACTCTGGTCAGTGAGTGACAATGCAGTCATACCCGGCCAGACGCGCCCCAACACCAACATCTACATGAGCGACCTTGACGGCAACAACACCCGCGTGGTCTATGCAGAACCGGGTGCCAGCGCCATGTGGCTGGACGATGAGCGTGTGCTGGTCAGTACGCGCAGCGACAGCCGGGAATATACCCTGCGCGTGCTGGAGTGGCAGTCCGGGGGGGTGACGGAGATTGGTATGTGGAAGGAAATGCGGGGGTTGAGTGTGTCTCCGGGGGGGCGGTATGTGTCTTTTTATGTGAACTGGCAGGATGACCCGGAGACAAGCGGCGTTTATATGGTGGATACCGTGGACGGTATGGCGGTGGCGCAGATGCCGTGGTTTGGTGGGTGGCGCTGGCGTGATGCTGATAGTGTGTATTATGTGCCGTTCCAGCCGGGGCAGCAGTACCATACCCTGCGCACGTATGATGTGGCTACGGGCGATGACCGGCTGATGATTTCGCCGGAACTGGCGCAGTTTACGATTGCGGATGGCTACTGGACGGTTTCGGCAGATGGGGCGCGTATTCTGTTCCAGAATGCGGCTGATGGACGTAACCTGTATGTGCTGGAGCCGGAGTTGTAACTGTTGTGGGCTGTGTGATAGGCTTCTGGTATCACAATAGTGATGTAGTAGATGGATCGGGTCAAGGTATGGAAGTTGAGACCCGATCCATCGCTTCCACAATGAGAAGCTCCAGATTGCGGCTTGCGCTGTTGGCTTGCAGCGTTTGCCGCTGCGGTGATGCCTCGATTGCCAGCGATGGGTGCGCCAGCGTGGAGGCCCGTTGATAGATGGTGCGGTGGTTGCGCCACGTTGTACACCGTGCGCTCTTCGGATCGTTGATCCACGTTACATTGTAACATGCCAGCTATAGAACCGACAACAGCATAGACGGGTAGGGCGGCGGCGGTGGCGGTGGCGGTATTTTTCACATTTCCCGCCGTTGTTGCGATTGGATAGTGATTGAACAGAAATCGGACACTTTACCCTCCGTTTTCGGGATTTCCGGCGGTACCTGACCGTTTTTCGGCGGAAAGCTGAATTTGCGGTTTCCCGCCGCATATTTGAGAGCGTCGGGTGGGCGTCTGTTGACAGGGTAGCCGATAGTGTGGTTAAAGGGGTGAGCATATGCACGCGCATGTGCTCATTCTGGTTATGATGGGGTGTTCGGTTGTGAATTTGCTGAGGGTATTGTCTGCGGAAGTACGATCTATGTTACGTTCCCGGCGGGGCAGACGGTTGCTGGCGGCGTGGGGTGTGATGATCGGGATTGCGATATTTTTCGGCGGGGATGTGCGGCGTGAGATTGCGAGTACAGATCACGGGGATATGCTGGCGTATGTGACACAGGACTACCGTTTGATGCTGTATGATCCGCGCACGCGGACGGAAACTGAACTGATGACGGGTGTTCGTGATTTTCGGTTGAGCCGGGATGGGCGGGTGGCGTTCAAGAACACGGACGAGAACGACCACGATGTGTATGTGTACGACCCGGCAACACCGGATGTCGCGCCGATCAATATCAGTCAGGATGCGCCTGTCAAAAATACACCGCTTTCGTGGAGTCCTGATGGCCGCTATCTGGCGTATATCAAATATCTGGAATTGCATGGCAATCAGTTATTGTATGTCTGGGATGGAGAGAAGACTATCAAGGTGATGCCAGATCAATCATTGAATTCACCCAGAGTTTACCAACCCAATTGGAGTGAGGATGGAAGGCTGGCGTTTTCTGTAACGCATGGTTGGAGTGATGGCGGGATATACATCTGGGATGGTACCAGAACATTGAAGCTGGCTGACGGTTCTGAAGGTGCGGTTGGTGGTTCTGAGTGGAGCAGCGATGGCAAATTGATGTTTTTCTCCAATAGAGAAAATGTGGGGGATGTATACATCTGGGATGGTGCGTCATTCAGGGATGGCTTGCCTGATGTGTCCACATTTGTTCCTGTGGCCCCACAT
>JBCCQC010000420.1:0-4837 GCA_039024535.1 Chloroflexota bacterium | reverse complement strand
GCCACTGCAACCGTCGTGTATACGCGCTCGTCCAGTGCAGCCAGCCAGAACGCCCGCGTACTACCCATGCTCATGCCCATTGTGGCAATACGCGAGGAATCCACTTCCGGGTGACTGTGCAGGTAATCCAGCGCCATCAGGTCATCGCGGAGCATCATGCCCCACAAGGTTTTTCCCTCCCACAAAAAGCGCTTGAACAGCGTCATTTCGTCCGGGTGCTGGCGTTCTTCGAAGGCGTAAGCGTCAATACACATCACAGAAAACCCGTGCTTCGTGAGTTCATCTGCGGGGATGAACCCACCGGCGCGAGGGCGAAAAATCTCGTCTTTGCCGAGTTCGTAGCGGCCTCCGTGGGCGTGTAGATACAGCACCACCGGGTAAGGCGGCATGGCTACTTTTGACGTAAGGAACACCGCCGGGATTTTCACACCCGCTTCATTGTCCAGCAGGTAAAAGTCGTGCCGATGATAGTGATCGATTTTGGATTCAGCACGCGTTTCAGTGGTAATTTTCTCCGGGCGTGGCGGCAGGTCACCCAGCAGTGCCCACAATTGCTCCCGGATACCGTCGCGCCGTGTCTGCCACTCTGCCAGCGTCATAGCACACGACCATTCTGCAAATCCAGCGTGACGGACTCGCCGCCGTGTGAAATTGTCATCCGCTCGTCACCGATAGCCGTTTGCGTGTAGGGGTTATCGTACAGCGGGTAATCCTGCGCACGGGGTTGTATCTCACCGTTCACAGTCAGGCCAGTATTCCACCCCACCCGGAGCACATCACCCGGCGGCGTCTGCCATGCCAAATGTTTATCTGCAAACTCTGGCGTATCTGCTAGCACAGCATCACAAAATGCTGAAAAATCAACATCTATGGCGCTACGCCCGATATGGCACACCCACACATTTCCACCGTTTGCACTGCGTAACTCCTGCATGGCATGGCGTCCGCGCTGCGTCAGTGATAGCTCGCCATCACTCCACAATGCAACATAACCATCACCTTTACGGGCAAATGCCCAATCACCTTCGATGTGCCACTCATCAAAGTAACCGGTCGGGAAATACGCGTGTGAAAAGCCCATACCTATATCGTTAAACTGATACATGCAGATGACCGTGCGCTCATGCATCACCACATAGGGTAACGTCACAGAACCGGCCCAGAAGTTCGGGCGGGCGTGGCCGTGTTCCTGTACATTACCCGGCGCATTCGTAAACACGACAGCCTCCGGAGACAGCGTGGCCTGCCACAAATGTTCCTGAATACCAGATTCGCCAGGGCGATGCTCAACGGCGGCAGCCAGCATCACATCTGGCGTGCGATAGGTATATGTGCTCACGTCCCATGCATCATTGCGCATGTCATACTGTAACTGAAACGCCTCCGTGGAACGGGCACGCGTCAGCATCACATCCGGCATTTCCGCGCCAATGCGCTGGATGACATCCGGCACACGATATTTTTTCGACAGAGCAAGCATACCGGTAGCACGGGTTTCCCCGCTGAAGCTGCCCAACCCCCATGCAATGCGCTGTAGCCCGGACGAAAGCTCCACCCGCGCGGATTTCAAACCGACGATATAGCAGCGCCCGTGCGAACACCCGTGAATTCCTCGGAATGACTGTGACGCCAGCATGAAAAAGATTTTGTGCAGCAACGTAGTTGCCATTTCTGTAATGCGCTCGTCCTGCGAGTACTCCACCAGAGCCAGCATCGCAAACACATCAACAGTCATGTAGGTGTTGGAATCCCACTCCGAGAAACCACCGCGCAGACGCCGCAAAATCCAGTCTTCGATGTGTTCAGCAGCTTTTGCCATGTGCTGCTCGCCCGTTACATCAGCGTTTTCGAATATCGCATCGCGCCACCACTGCCCCGCCAGATACTCCGTAACACGAAATAGAATCTGGTGGTTTTCGGTGAAGTAGCACATCGCATCAAGGCCGGGTTCGTCCAGCCAGTATTTGAACTGCAAAAACGCCTGCTCTATCTTTGCGCGGTCATCTGGCCGCAGCTTATCCGCATACCCGTAGACCAGTACCAGCAGCGCCAGCGCATAAAAATCCGCACAGTCATAGCGGTTGTTCATGAAATGCAGTGCAACAGCTATCGCCCCGGAGTCAATCGTGTCTGCTATGCCGATCTCGGCAGCAGCAACCCCGGCCATCGTGTCAAACTGAATTTGTGCCAGTTGTTCCAGTGCCTCACGCCGTCGGGTGTCGTAATCGCCATACGGTTCCAGACGGAAGTCACCGGTCGGGATGGCAATATGGTGCTCCAGCGAAAGGGGCATCCCATTGGCCGGACGAAACACCAGCTTTATCATGCTTTCTTCTGGCAGGTGGCTGATTTGCTCCATAATCGCCGTTGAGACCGGTATTTCTATCGTGTCACCGGGGTTCGCTGTGGAGCGATGTATTTGATTGAGTAGTTTGTCCACATCCGGGTTAGCGATGATCGCGCGATCCGGGAGGTGTAGCAGCACTTCGACTTCACAGTCAAGTGACTGCATCGCATCTTCTGCGTAATGGGCTGTTACAGGCAACCCTGTAAATACATGCTGATGTAGATGTACGCTGGAAAGCGCAGTTTCTGTTTGCTGCCATACATCGGGGTCAATATCACCAATCGGCACAGCTACCTGCACATTATCTGCTACCACCAGCAGGCCGATGCACAACCGTGCCTCACGCATGGCGATCATATCTGCCTGCACACGGATTATGTTGCACCCGGCCTGTAATGGCAGATCAAACGATACACGATGCGGGTGAACATAACTGAATGGCCCGGTGTAATGACACACCTCGACACCGTTTACCCACACCGTGGCAGGCCCGATAGTAAGCAGTGTAGCTGTTACCTGCTGCTGCACAGGGGATTGCAACTGTGTAACGCCAACCGCACTGGAATGAGTCGGCTCAAAGTTGAACCGGCTGAAATCCAGCGTGTGATCCTCGCTTGTGGTCATATAACGCCACACATCCCCCACGACAGGTGGCATATCATCCTGTGGGCCTGTGTGCTCACTGCGGGCGTAAATGCGCTGCTTGAGCGCCTGCACATCCGGGTGCCACGCCCAGTAGTTCATAGCCCAGCGGCCCTCCAGCACGAGCGGATCACCAGTAGCAGGCACGACATCCTGTAGATTTTTGACCGGCTTCAGCGCCATATCGCGCACAAGCCAGTTCTGTATCGCACCATCTGGCCCCAATGTGTAGTATGCGTGATTATCCATGCTTATTTCCGTTTTGCGGCGTTCAGTTCGACAACACGACGCCCATTGACGTTTGCCTGCAGCGATACAGCAAGGTTGGTGCTCACAGGGCGCGTTTCCCCGGATGGCAGCACAAGACTGATGATGCCATAGGGTAACAGGTAGCCCTTATCATTGATGTCAATCGTCAGAGTGATGATGTCCGGTGTGGTGGTCATCGTGATGATGACCGTGGCAATTTTGTCATCCCGGTAGTCATTACTGATGCCGTCATCTTCATAGAGGGTAAAGCCGCTTTCACCGGACGTACGATGCGGAAAAATGTATACGGTGCGCTCATCGTCCGACAATTCGCCCACATAGCGCATCAGTTTGCCCATCGGAACAATACCACCTTCCGGCACCAGCAGCGAGAACCGTTCCAGGGGCGCATCCAGCGTCACGGTCTGCCCACCATCGTAAAATACGTTTTCATCGTGAAAGTCATACCAGCCCGTGCCCAGCGGCAGATACACATCGCGTGTGGTGGCGCCATCCTCCAGCACAGACGGCACCAGCAGATAATCACCAAGCATGAAATCGAACGATTCTTCGTGCGTGTGTGGATCCTGCGGATAGTGATAGACCAGCGGGCGAATGATGGGTGCCCCGGCGCGGTGTGATTCCATGAACAGGCTGTAGAGGTATGGCATCAGTCGGTATCGAAACTCAATCGCCTCACGGATTTGTGGCAGTACCTCCGGGTACATCCACGGTTCGTTGACCGTCTGGTCTGTGTTCCACGAGTGGATAGTGAAACGCGGGTGGAACACTCCATTCTGCACCCAGCGCACAAATAACTCTGGCGAGGGCTTCGGCCCATAGAACCCGCCCACATCATGGCCGGTATTTGGCGCACCAGAGAGACTCATGCCCAGCCCCATCGGAATATTGTATTTGAGCGAATGCCACGAGGTATCGTTATCGCCAGACCACGTTTGCGCATAGCGCTGCACACCGGGGCACCCCGACCGGGACAGCACAAACGGGCGCTCATCCGGGCGGTTTTGCAGGGTCGCCATGTAGGATGCGTGGTTCATCAACAGGGTGTGTAATGGCCGTGCCAGCCCCATCGGGATGTGATCGCCGAAGCCGTCGCAGATAACCGCATCGTTCCACACTTCGAACTCGTTGTTGTCGTCCCATGCGATATCTATACCGTAGTCGAATAGCTGCTGTTGTAACTGCTGCTGCCACCACTCGTAACCGGTTGCGCTCGTAAAGTCGATGTAGGCACCGGGGCCACGTTCATGTGCGCCGCCACTCCAGAAGAAGTTTTTCGCGTGTGTGTCGGGGTTATCAGCATCGCGAACAAAGCCGCCAGATTCAACCAGTGCGCTGTGATGCGGATTCGCTTCCAGCAGGTAGGGTTTCACGTTTGCGGCAAGCCGAATATTGGCATCGCGGAAACTTTTTACCATTGTGTGCGGGTCGGGTACGCGGTCGTGGTTCCAGTTGAATACGTTGCGGTTGCCTTCAGCATCGGTTGTGTAGCCAGATGACAGGTGAAACAGATCACAGGGTATGTCGTGCTCACGGACGAGGCGCGAGAAGTTTTTAAGTTGCTCCTGTGCATCCGGG
>JBCCQC010000419.1:0-4842 GCA_039024535.1 Chloroflexota bacterium | reverse complement strand
AGCTGGAGCCTGTTAATGGAAAAGGTTGGCGACCGCGTACAGATCGTGGGTGATGACCTGCTGGTTACAAACACAGAACGTGTGGCCCGTGGCATCAAGGAAAAGGCTGCGAATGCCCTGCTGTTCAAGGTCAACCAGATTGGCTCACTGACAGAAGCCCTCGCCGCCGCGCAGCTTTCCCAGCGCCACGGATGGTCAGTCGTCACCAGCCACCGCAGTGGTGAAACCGAAGACAACACCATCAGCGATCTCGCTGTAGCCATGAACGCCGGACAGATCAAAACAGGTGCCCCGGCACGCAGCGACCGCACCGCCAAGTACAATCAGCTTTTGCGCATCGAGGAACAACTCGGTGATGCCGCTGTGTATGCTGGCCGTGCCGCATTTAAGAACCTCGGCATGGATCTCGACTAATCATGGTTTTCAACGGATACGGTATCGAACGTAAAAAGACGAAAATTGTCGCCACTCTCGGGCCTGCCTCGTGGAATAAGGAAACAATTCGTAAGATGGTACGCGCAGGGCTGAATGTGGCCCGCATCAACTTCTCTCACGGCGACCATGAAACGCACGGACGCACGATTGACACTGTGCGTGCAGTCGCAAAGGAAGAAAATACAGTCGTCTCCATCCTTGCAGACATCCAGGGGCCAAAAATCCGCCTCGGCAAAGTCAAAGAACCTATTCCAATCAAAGCAGGCGAGAAGATTGAGTTTACGCTTGATGAGGCAGATGGTTCCAACGGCGTTGTGCAACTACCCCACCCGGAATTTATGGTCGACATCCAGGCCGGGATGCCCCTGCTATACGGTGACGGTGAGCTTCAATTCGAGGTGGTAGAGAAGAAAGCCCACGGCATCGTCACCACTGCCGCAGTTGATGGCGTCATCGAATCACGCAAGGGTATGATGGCCCCCACAGCAAAACTGACCCTGTCTGCAATCACCGAAAAAGACCAGAAAGACATCGAATTCGTCCTGACAAAAGAGCCAGACTACCTCGCCCTATCGTTTGTGCGCAATGCAGAAGACATCCGTCAGCTACGCTGGATGATGCGCATGTTCGGCGGGGAACAACGAGTCGGCGTCATTGCCAAGATCGAAAAGCACGAGGCGCTGGACGCTATTGAAGACATCATCAACGTCTGCGATGGCATCATGGTTGCCCGTGGTGATCTCGGCCTTGAGATCCCGCCGCAGAACGTGCCAAAAGAACAGAAACGCATCATCCGGCTGTGTAATGAGCGCAGCAAGCCCGTTATCACAGCTACACAGATGCTCAGTTCGATGGTCAGTTCGCCACGCCCCACCCGTGCCGAAGCCAGCGACGTATACAACGCCATCGTAGACGGTACGGATGCAGTGATGCTGAGTAACGAGACAGCCACTGGCGACTACCCTGTGGAAGCTGTACAGATCATGGCAGATATTGCCCTGACAGCGGAAAGCCGCACATGGCCGCTGCGCGCTCATCTGAACAGCATTATCAGCGAAAAAGACTCAATCTCGGACGCAATCAGCTCTGCCGCCTACGAAATCTCCAACGCGCTGAAGCCCCGCGCCATCATCACCTCCACCCTATCCGGGTACACCGCACGCAAGGTCGCCGCAGAACGCCCGGAAGTACCTATCATCTGCGTGACGCCAAACAGCACCACCTATCATCTGATGGCACTGGTGTGGGGGGTAACGCCCCTGCTGATTCCAGAGTTCAGTACAATTGATGAAATGATCGGACTGATCGAAAAAACGACAAAGGAAAAAGGCTACGTTAGCGCCGGGGACAACCTGATTATCATCGCCGGTATGCCATTTGGCGTGGGCGGCCAAACGAACTTCCTCAAGGTTCACAACGTAGAGTAAATCTGCTGCCGGGGGCGTGACCCCCGGCCTTCGCTACTCATCCAGAAATTCAAGGCCGGGGATTGAACTCGACTGCTGTTTCGGACTGTAATCGTATTGTGGCTCCGGGGCCGTGTTCTGTTCCTGCTGCACGCGGACGCGCCTGCTAACGTGAGCGTGGTTGTTCGTCGCGCCAGATGTTTGCGGCACAGCACAGAACGGGCACAGGTTCCATGAAAGCTGGAGCATTTCGCCACAGTTGATGCACGGCTTTTTGAGGCGCGTATGGCAGTTCGGGCAGGCCTGCCAGCTATTTTCCACGCGAATACCGCATCCGGGGCAGTTGGGCTTGTCTTCAATTTCCTGGAGCAGGGCTTCCTCTTCCAATGAGCGCTCGTAGGCTTCTGCCAGTGTTTCACGGGGGCGCATCAACAGGTAGATAACCAGCCCCGGCAGGTTGAGCACAAACACAAACGCCGCTACCAGTATCTGCGCCCACGCATCACGTGATCGTGCCCGCATATCCCGATACGCCCACGTAACCATCGCAAACCATGCCGCAATAAACACCACCGCACCGTATATACCGCCCCACAACAGCAGCGATTCTGCCATGATGCACCCCTTAAATTACCTGTACTGTTTGCAGTATAGCAACGGCCCACAGGCACCGCAACGCCGCAAACCGTGCGATGTGATACAATCGCGCCATCGTGCCTTCCCGAACAGAAAGCCGGCCCATGCCCCCACACCCTAAGAAAACGCCGACCATCAGCGACATGCCCGCCGAAGACCGTCCCCGCGAACGGCTGCTGAAACACGGCTCTGACGCCCTGTCTACGGCAGAACTGCTGGCAATCCTGCTGCGCACAGGCACTGAATCCGAGAACGTGATCAGGCTGGCAGAGCGAATCCTGTCACATTTCGGGGGGCTGCACGGGCTGGCAAAAACACACCCCGCACAGTTAATGAAAATTCATGGGCTGGGAGAAGCCAAAGTAACGCAAATCGCCGCTGCTGTCGAGATCGGCAACCGGCTGGCAGCTACCATGCCCGACGAACGCACCGCGATTCGCAGTGCGCGGGACGCGGCAAAGCTAGTGATGGATATGCGGTATCTATCGCAGGAGCATGTACGCCTGATTTTGCTGGACAGTGCCAGCCGCGTCATGGCAATGCCAACGATTTACATCGGCACGCTGAATGCGTCTGTGTTACGCATTTCAGAGATATTCCGCGAAGCGATTACCCGTAACAGCCCGGCAATTATCCTTGTCCACAACCACCCGGACGGTAGCCCGAACCCCTCCCCGGAAGATGTTGACCTCACACGGAGTGTCGTCAGTGCCGGGGAACTGCTGGATATTCACATTGTCGATCATATCATCATCGGCGACCGCGACTGGCGCTCCCTGCGTGAGATGGGGCTGGGATTCTAGCCGGGTGTCGCCAGCAAAGACAGATCGCTGATGTAAATGTCATACCCATGGCCCGATGCATAAAACTGCACATTCAAAATAGACTCTGGCTGTCGGTCTGCTGGCAGTGAATTCAGTAGATTACCGCTTTCATAAACGTACCACGCCCCACCATTAATGGCCTTGTGTTCCTCGCAGCCGGCACTGTTACAGCGCGTGGGATACTCCGAGAGCGGGTCAAACTTTGCATAGAAGCCCTGGAACCACTTATTGCGGTCGCCGTCGGTGTCAATATAGTCGATTAACAGCATAAGCGGACACTCACTGGCCGCCACACCACACCCATCCAGCGAGTGATCTGCAATATAGAATGTCGAACGCAGCGTCAAGTCAGAATAGCCAGCAACCGGGCTGCCACTCTGTGCAGAGTCTCCCAGCGGCTGAATGCACCCGGTTTCACCATGCGTCTGTGTGCCAGTGCGCACAATGTGCAGCGCCAGCCGCCCCTGGAACCTCACCCACTCCAGCACACCGGGCGTGGTAGTTTGCGTACGGTCAGTGCAATTCCACAGGTCGAACGTCACCGTGCTACCGTCCTCAACCGGTTCAAAATCAGCAGACTGTGTGGTAAAGATATTGTTGGGGATCAGTTCCTGCTGCTCGTTACTGACCGATGCCTGCCCCCGAAGGACATCGTAAACACCAATCTGGCCGGTGGCGATAGACCGCGCCTGCGACCGTTCTACCGGGAGGATAGCGGCACGGCCACTGCGCGTATGCATCTCGATCTGCTCTTCAGTGACAATGAGCGTGTACTGGCCGCTCTCACTCACATCCACCAGCACATCATATGGCAGGTTAAACGTCAGGCTGGTAGCACGCGGCAGGGTAGCGGGAATATAGATGTCAAATATGCCCTGATTGGCCTGCAACACCACCTGATAATCAATACGGCCCCATTCGTAACGCGGCTGCACCATACGTAGCACTTCCATTTCGCTGTCATTCAGCAGCGTGACCGAAGCAGCAAGGGTCTGCGGAGATACCGCATCGCGGAAGACGACCTGCGCCTGTGACTGTGAATCTGTGGAGACGCGATCTTCGAGGAACACGCTTTCTTCGCGGTCATCAAACCGTTCGGATAGATCCCGACTGACGAGGCCCACCGTCCCCTGTGCCACCGTGACCTGTGCGTTCATGCTGATGCCGGACTGAAACGCGAAGTAATACACACCAAAGCTGAGGCTGGCACACACCGTAATGAACGTGATGAACGACAGCGTCAGCACAATCCATGCCACACGGTACGTTTCCATGCGGCGCTGGCGACGCTGCGGCGTCATATGTTCGGCAGTTTGCTTCTGCGGTGGGACGGGTAAGCTCTGATCCAAAATGGGTGTCCTGTATTGTTCCGGTAAATCGGCGTGGCATTATATCACCGATGCGGCGCGGGGAAATACAGTAATCTACCTGAGAAGGGTGAAGGCATGAATTTACACCTCCACCCGACGGAGGGCTATGGGACAGTTTGTCCTATTTGCTCCATAAGCGCATCTGCATCAGTCTGTGTGACAAAACCGTCT
>JBCCQC010000418.1:0-4854 GCA_039024535.1 Chloroflexota bacterium | reverse complement strand
GCTGCTTTTGAAAGAACCGGAGCCGGAAGTGGCCCTGCTCAGGTTGCAGCGTACCGGCGTGTTACAGGCCATTCACCCGGCGTTTGTGCTGGATGCTGACCTGATGCAAAGGGCGTTTACCCAACTCCGCGCAGAGCCACTGATCCACCCACCGGAGGAAGAAGACATGCTGCGGTGGGTGCTGGTGGCTACCAGCATGGACGCCGAATATGCCGAACAGGTCGCCAGCAGAATGCTGTTCAAGAAGTCCACCACACAGGCGATGAAAGCTGCGGCCCAACTGACCGAATACCCGGATGAGTATTTCTCCGGCAAACCGTCAGACATTACGTTCCGGCTGGAAAAACTGCCGCTGGATGCGGTGCTGGCCGTGTGGGTGGCGATGGCGGATGAGCCAGAAGACCGCGCCGCCATCACAGAGTACATCACTACATGGCGACACGTGCAGATTGTGACGAACGGCAACGACCTCAAAAAAGCAGGGTTGCAACCCGGCCCCCACTTTAAAACGATATTGCAAAAACTGAGGGAAGGCCGCATTAACGGCAACATCACCACAGACGACGACGAAAAACGCGCCCTGCGCACCCTCATCGAAAGCGAGTAACGCCCTATGGCCGAAGCAACTCCCCCGATTGCCAGCGTGATTGATGTTCACATGCCGGTTACGATCCGCACGGTAAGGCGTGATGACCTGGCGGCGCTTGAGATGGACGGGTTGTTTATCAAGTTTCGGAATCTGTTCCGGCGGGCCTACCGTGAACAGCGCAATGGCCGCCGCCTGCTGCTGATGGCCGATAGCAACGGCCATGCTGTGGGCCGGCTGTTTATTCTGTTCGTCAGCAGTGATCATTCTATTGCTGACGGGCGTCACCGGGCGTACCTGTATTCGTTTTTTGTGCTGTCGGCGTTCCGGGGGCATGGTATCGGGACGCATATGGTGCAGTATGCAGAAGAATTCCTGCGCGAACGCGGGTTCCGCTATGCGACGATTGCTGTGGCGAAGGACAACGGCGGCGCTTTAAGATTGTATGAGCGACTGGGATACACCCATGTGCGCGAAGATCCCGGCAAATGGAGCTATACTGACCATCTGGGGAAAACACACAGAGTTCATGAGCCGTGCTGGATACTTGAAAAAATTCTATAAGTCGATTAGTATGCGCAATGCAGGACGAGACGTGTAATGTTTGTAATCTTTCACGCAGTAACATCTGTCAACTAGCCGCAGGTATTGTATGTCTACATCGAAGCTCGCAGAAGTGAAGGTAACACGCTGGACAGGGGGCACCCATCCGTCTCCTTCGAACATCACCCGGATTATGCGCAACGAGGGCCTTATCCCGTATAAGTGGGACACCAGCCCGAACCAGCGCCAGGCCGTTCGTAGCCACGGTTACAACAAGATCCTCTACCTTGTAGATGGCTCTATGGAAATCCTTCTGCCAGATAGCAACCAGCGCATGAAGCTGCGCACTGGCGACCGGGTGGAAATTCCGACACGGGTACGCCACGGCAGCATCACCGGCAGTAAAGGGGCTGTGTGCCTGGAAGCGGCTGTGCGGGTTAAGCGCAAGTAGCGACGAGCGAAAAAACAGCATAATGCGAACGGGAGCCAGCAGCGCTCCCGTTTTGTTTTGCGCTAGTCGTTCTCGGCTACATCTGCGAGGCCGTCATGATCGAGGATTTCGATAGCTTTGCGGCCCAGGCGGATCAGGCCTTGATTTTTGAAGTCGTTCAGAATCTGCGTGGTGGTTTCGCGGTAGGTGCCGAGCATGTCGGCAATTTGCTGGTGGGTATAGCCCTTGAGTGTGGCCCCCTCGCCCTGTTCTTCCGTCAGTTGCAGGATGAGCCGTGCAATACGTGAAGGCATACGGCGAAAGGCAATATCCTCAAACCGCTGTTCGGCGTCAATCAGGCGATTGCCCACATTTTCAAGGAAGCGCAGCGCAATGATGGGCTTTGCCATCAGCAGTTCTTCTACGTCCTGGCGGTTCATAATGCAAATCTTGACGTTCCCGACGGACTCCGCAAAGGTGTTGTGCATCCGCTGGCCGATCATTCCCATGTGGCCGAAGATGGATCCGCGATTCAGCGTGGCAAAAACCAGCTTCCGTCCGTCCGGTGAGATGCGATACAGTTGCACACGGCCCTGTTTAATGATAAAAAGCACTTCACCGGGATCTTCTGGCATGTAGAAGATGTGATTGGACGAATAGAGACACATGCGCGTCATTTCGCTGATCTCTTCGATTTCACGGTCGGTTAAATCCTGGAAAATATCGACTTCGCGCAGGTAATAATATTTTTCGTCCTGTAGCGATACGCGGTGTTTGGTTCTCGTTGATACCATTTGCTGGCAACCCTTTGCAAACTAGACTGGTGAGTGACCCCGAAACAGTGATGACAGACCAACTTTTTCAGCAACAACTTCGTCATGTGCCCACATTAAGTCAAGACGACTGGCATCTGATTATAGACGGTTATGTAGCACAGCCCCTTACGCTGAACTATAACACGTTAACCCGACATGTATCTACAAATATTACAGCAGCACTCATGTGTTCCGGCCACTCGCCGGAAGTGCCCATGCTTGGTGAAGCGGACTGGGAAGGCGTGCCCCTGACCCATCTGCTGAAGGCGGTGAAACCGCGCTGGCTGTCAAAGCATATCGCCTTCCAGAGTGCCGATGGTTATACGACAAGCCTGCCCATTGCAGAGGCGAATTCTGCATATGTTATACACACGATGAACGGCAAACCCTTACCCGCAGAGCACGGTTTCCCGGTGCGGGTGCTGGTGCCGGGGCTGGCGGGATACAAGCAGCCGAAGTGGGTCACGCACATTACACTGCGCGAGTTCCCCATGGAGGGTTTGTGGGAGCGGCGTGGAGAGCGTACAGATGGCCGCATGGGGCCGATAGCGACGATACAGGCGGGAAAACAGGTCTACACTGTTGGTGAGACTGTGATGCTATCTGGCGTCGCATATGCAGGTACGGAGGCAATCGAGAAAGTTGTTGTCAGTATTAATGGTGCCCCGCCTACCCATGTGCGGTTTACGGGTGGTGTACCGATGCGTACAACAAGCTGGAACACTACATGGCAACCATCTATCTCTGGTGTCTACAACATAGAAGTTACTGTTACATCTCGCCCCGGTGATATAGAAGCAAGTACATCCATCATCGTGGAGGTGATCGCATGAGCATTTCTCGCCGTGAGTTTTTACAGGCGCTTGGCATTTCTGCCGCGAGTGCGTCGCTTTTTGGAATCAGTTTGCCGGGGGTGGCGTTGCCGACTGCCCCGCAGGTAGTGCAGGGGCGTGCGCTCAGGCAAACACGGATGATAAGACCGGGTTTCAAAAGCAAGTTACGAACTGTGTGGGCAGATACAATTCTCCTGCTACATGAACTTAACAATGACCTGCAACCCGAATGGTTCAGGACAGATGAAGGCGTTGTGAAACGTGCAGATGTGCAGCCGATGCAGCCGTACACCCCACAGACCACATTACCCACTAAACTGCCCATAGACGCCGAGGTCGCCGGGGCCGTGGGTGTCATCCGGGAATATGCAGACGCAAATGCCCCGCTGATTGACCGCATCGGGCATGGTGGGGTGATGACCGTGCTGGACGTAATCGAGAATCGGCAGGGCGCATGGTATGGCGTGGCGCAAAACGACGACATTCTCGGCTGGACGCAGGCCATTCACTGGCGCACGCTGCCGGATGTATCACATACGCTGAACCACAATCTAACAGTTCACATTAGCCGTGCGGATAGTACACTTATGGTACTGGCTGACGCACACCCCCTGTTTACAACAACCATCAGCCTGCCCGAACACATCACGCCGGGGGAACACATCATCACGCGGAAGCTGCGCGGCACGGTGGGGCACCGTGCGAGAGTTTATCGTGGCCTGCCCTATGAATTTGCGCTGTCTGGCGCTGCGACGATGCAGGCTGTGTACTGGCACAATGCTTTCGGCAGTGGGTCACACTCGCCACAAATCGAAATGAACACGCTGACAGGCAAATGGCTGTACGAGAACATCGGACATAAGCAAAACGTAATAATCGCGTAAAACGTAGCGCACTCTACATTCCGGGCGGGGGCACTGCACGTACAATGCAGTCAGATTGGACAAAAACAGTTCCCTGACGTAACACAATGCGCAGGCTGTGCGTCTATCTGTCAGATGGATATTAGAGCGTAGAGGTAGACAATGGAACTTACACTGGGTCTGGCATTTGCCGCCGGGTTTATATCGTTTATTTCGCCGTGTGTGCTGCCGCTGGTACCGGCGTACATCAGCTATATGGGTGGCCGTGTGACTAACACAGTCGCAGCACAGGCTGCCGGGGGTGGCACCGTTTCACAGACGGGTATCGTCACTCGGCTGAGCACAGGCATTCATAGCCTGTTTTTCGTCGTGGGATTTTCTGCCGTGTTCGTCGGCATCGGGTTGCTCTCCACCGCGTTCGTGCAGGTGGTCGGCGGCACGAACATCAACACGGCAACCACGCTCATCGGGCGTGTGGGCGGTGTGGTGATTATCGTGTTCGGCCTGCATTTTATGGGCGTGCTGTCGGATATTTTTAACTTCCTGCGCCGGGAACCGGAAACGATGCTCAAGCGGTACGGCGAACTGAAGTGGCACTTCACGGTTGCGGCGGCTGTTTCTTATGGGTTGTATCGCTGGCTGGAAGCCACACACACCCTGATTCCGTTTAATCTGGGTAACTTCATTTTCGGGATGGCCGCGTTTGTGATGGTCATTGCGGTGGCGCTGTGGGTCGGCTATGTGCTGATTGCGCTGTATACGCGCATCCGTCGCAACAATATTG
>JBCCQC010000417.1:0-4860 GCA_039024535.1 Chloroflexota bacterium | reverse complement strand
CCGCGCCGAGGTACCGCTCACGCACAGCAGGCGCAGTGGTGAGCAGGTTTGCGGTATGGTGCTCCAGGTCGTCAAAGTCCATCAGGTCTTCCGCGCTCTTGAGAGCAGCATAGCTATGCTGCACCCGCTGGATCAATGTCATCCACAACGGCAGCATCTCAGCGGCAGCCTCATCCACATGGCCGGGGCGTTCTCCCAGTAACGGGTGAAGCTCTCGTGCCCACCCGCGCAACGTATTCAGTTCGTCTTTTGCTTCTTGCAGGGTATCTTTGCCACCCCACAGGTCACCTTTACCCCTGTCAATTTTGATGTCTTTCGCAAAGTAGTACAGCGCGTCCGCGTGGTCATCCAGGGTGGTGCCGTTGTGCAGATTTTGCAGGTGCTGCTGAACATCATCCCAGATGGCAGTCAGTTTATCCCCGGCAGGGAAGGTATGGGTGGTTGCCCAGTGCAGCTTCTCTGCAATGATGGGTTGCTGCCGTGCATGTTGAACAACAATCGTCGCATTCTGCCGCCACTGTTGTTGCCAGTGTTTCATAATATCGGCTGGTGTGTCTGGCATATCGTCCAGTGGGCGGGTTGCAAACGCATCCAGTACGTCACGAATCTGTTTTGCGTCGTAATGGGAGAACAGTTTTGTGGCAGGTTCCGGTACATCGCTCTCACGCAGGGCATTCAGCACACGGTCAATCACATCGCTTACCAGCAGGTCAGCATCAATCGGCTCGATAATGGAAAAACGCGGGTCAACTCCTGCATCAGCGGCATTAGCCCGCAGGATGGTCGCGCACAGGGCATGGATGGTATCGATACGCGCACTGTCCATCGCAGCCAGCAGGCCAGCCCACCGTTCGGCATCTACACCGCCTACATCTGCCAGCCGTTGTTGCAATGCCTGCCGCACACGGTCGCGCATTTCCTGCGCTGCCTTCTGCGTGAACGTAATCGCAACCAGTGCATTCAGCGGCCAATCCGGGTTCTGTTCCAGCAGCGCCATGTACCGCTCTACCAGCACACGGGTTTTACCGGAACCAGCACCGGCCACCACAATCACCGGACGGTCATGGGTGTAAATGGCGTCATGCTGCGCATCTGTGAACTTCATAGGCGGGGTTCCGGTTTTTCAACATCGGTGATAGCAACGCGGCACAGGCGGTAAAACTCACAGAACGAGGTGCAGCGTTTTTTGTCCGTCACTTTAGAGGGCGATACAGTAAAATCGCCAGCGCGGGCACGTTTGATGTGGCGGGCAATGGTGTTGCGGGCGTGTTGCGCGATAATGCGGTGCTCAGGCTTTTCCGTGAATAGTTCGCCGCTGCTTTTCGGCTCCCGGATGTGCAGGAAGTAGCCACCCAGGGCAGACTGCGGCACATCAGGTTCGTTATCGCGCCGGGAGTCCAGAATCTTCTGTGTGGCGAGAAGATACAGCAGGATCTGGAAGTTGCGCCCTTCCTGCAATTCGTCCAGCTTGATCTGCGATTTGCCGGTTTTATAGTCCAGCACAACGACATCATCACCCATCCGGTCAATACGGTCAATAAACCCGCGAACGTATATCGGGAGCATATCGTCTTCGAGGTTGATTAACATGCCGTGCCCACCGATGCCGAACGGTGTTTCCATGCGGTAGGGCTGCCGCGTTTGCATCTCGAACTTCTTGCGTCCTAGCTGTGCGTTCAGTTTCGTAAAATCATGGCGCACCAGTGCCCGCAGACGATCCAGCAGCACGGTTTTTTCTTCTTCCCACATGGGGGAGGCACGAAAACCGAATGTTGCCGGGGCGTCTGCCAGAACAGCCGCCGCAGTGGCTTCCAGCACAGACAACGCATGATCGACATTGCTTTTCTCTATTGTGATGCCCTGCTGTGCAAGCTGTGCATAGGTTTTTTCCAGAATACTGTGGTTCACAGAGCCAAGCTGCCGCGCATCCATGCCAGTCTGTGGGTCTTCAAGGGCTTTCAGATGCAGGATGCGCCCCGCGAAGAACCGGAACGGGCAGATGCCATAGTCATTAAGCTGGCTGGCACTCCAGCGGTGCTCCGGGCCAAGGATGCGTTGCAGTTCGGCCAGCAGTACCTCGTCGGTGATCAGGCCGGTGTAGCGAGAGTGTAACGACGCGGAAATACGTTCAGATTCCACTATAGTGCCGCGCAGTGTGCTGTGCCACAGTGCCGGGGCGCGTTCCAGTAGCCAGTTATAGGCTCCGGTCAGTTCGGTGGATGGCGCGTTATCCGTAAAGCCGTGAGCCACGGCCAGCGCGACTTCCTGTGGAGTGGATGCTTCTGTAATCCCCGTGATCTCACCGATACGAATCTCACTGGCCGCAATACGGTCAGCGGCATCGTCAAACACATCGGCCACAGCACGCCACAGGTGGCTTTCTACCCACGGGGCGCCATCTTTAACCGTTGGGCGAGAAAGCGTCAGCGTATCCCGTGCAAGGCTAATCATTTCGTAGAACAGGCCGTCGTCAGCAGCCCGTTCCGACGCCGCAAGGATACCGGCCCCACTGTCAGAAAGCTGCCGACGCTCACTATCCAGATACAGCGGATCTTCTGGCTGGCGCAACGGGAAAATGCCTTCGGATAACCCTGGCACAAACACATGTTTATGTGGCAGCCCGCGTGCATCTGTGACGGTTGTAATCAGAATACGGCCCTCACGCTCTGGCGCATTTTCAATGGTTGTACGTTCGACTGTAGAGCGCAGGTCTGCAAGGAACTCTGCCCATGTGATTTCGTCGCGGGTTTGCTCCAGCGTGCGCAGCAACAACTGCGCACTGAGCAGGCTTTTCAACACTTTTTTGAATTCTTCCAGTGCAGCCAGATCACGACTGATAACATGGGCCGGGGCCTTACGCCGCACCTGCCGGATCATATCCAGCGTGCCGGGGCTGTCGTCTTCGATCTCATCCGGGTTCATCAGCGGATCATGGCCGATCACATCTTCCAGCCATGCCACATACATTTTGACTGTGGCCCGTGCAGGTGGCGTAACTGCATCAAAAAACGCAGAGAGGCTCGTGCGCAGGTGTTCCCGCATCGGTTCATCTATCAGGGCGGGACGTTTACGCATATCATCATCTTCACCGGCAACCTGTTCCTGCGCGGCAAGGTCAATGGCTTCCAGCCACGCCCCGCGCCCGCCCACAACAGCAAACTCCCGGCTGATCCGATCCAGCAGTTCGGTTTCCCTGCGCCCGATCCCCGCAATATTAAAATATGCCGACCCCAGTGCATCCATCAAAGGGCGGCGCAGGAAATCCGTCAGGTTAATGTTGGTGTCATGCAGGGTAATCAGGCTTATCAACTCACGGATTGGCGGTGTATCACCGAGAGCGTGGCCGGGGTGCAGTGCCACTGGCAGGCCATACACACGGGCCGTCTCCCGGATGGCGTTCTGATAGCGGGCGTAATCTCGCAGCACAATCAGGATGTCATCGGGTCTGGTGTCCGCGTCGGGGTCAAGCAACAGTTGCTTTACGTGCCGCAGAATCGCCTGTATTTCTACAGTGGCATCCGGGGGCGGCAATAAACCGCACAGCGTCGGTAGCAGGCAGCGTGGCGGCACCAAGCCGGAAGATGCTATCGGCCAGATGTTGCAGATCACTGTGGCGCTGCTCTACCTGCCCGGTGATTTTACGGATAGCGAGCGGCATCTGGTATGCGTCACAGGCGCGTTGTAATGCCTGTTGCGCCTGCACAAATCGCTTACCCACGGTTGCCTCACGCTCCGGCACAGTTGTCAACGTCACCAGCACCTCACCCACACGCTCGGCCATCAGCGCCACAATCTGCGCCTGCAACGGCGTAAACTGGTCGTAGCCGTCCACCACCAGCAAATCAACATCCGTGTGCAGCGTTTTGTCCTGTTCCAAACGGGCCAGCGCCAGCCAGCCCTCGCCCTCCCGGTCAACAATGTCATGCTCACGCAGGCGATTCTGGTAGGTGTGGTAAATGCGGGCCAGTTCAGTATCCTGCTGCCGCCGCCCCAGCAACTCATCGGTAATATCAGAAAATTGCTGCGGCTCGATGATAGCCTGCTTCAACTCGTAGATGAAATTGGCAACAATGCGAACAAAACCGGGTTTACTGGCAATCTTGCTGTAAACCTCCAGCTCACCGCTATCCACCAGCCGCTGAATGAGCACACGAAGCAGGCGCAGGCGGGCAGCTTCTGCCAGTGAACGGGTTGGTTGGCCGGCAGCTTCGAGAATGCGCGTGTACAGATCATAAAAGGTAAAAAACTCGACGTTGAAGAAAACCGGCTTTTCTGCCGTGTAATCAATCAGCCGATTGCGAAACTCATTGACCTGCCGCTCAGTTGCCAGCAACACCATGATGCGGGCAAATGGCGTGTGTTCGCTCTGCCAGACGATGCGCTCCAGAGCCTGCTCGGTTTTGCCAGCCCCCACCGGGGCCAGCAGTAGCTCAATGCTCATCAATCCTCACCGAAAAGCAGGTCGCCAATGCGCATAATCAGTTTGGGATCCTGAATGCGTTCCTCCGCAAGGTAATTCAAGGCGACAGCCTCATAAAAGCCAGTGAGGTGGGCCACCGGGATGGTCGGTCTTTCTGTACGTACCAGTAATTGGGGCGGTTCTTTCACAAAAACAACCACGCCATAAATCGGCAGGTTACGAAAACGATGCCCACCCAGGAACTTGCGAACAGCTTCCACATCAACCTCTGTATCTTTCGTCGGGTTGGTCGCCATTGGCACCCACTCACCCCGGCGGGTTTTTTTTTGCCCCGGGGCCGTTTTGGTGGAAAGGTGGCCCGGGGGGATAAGGAAAAAGAAAAACAGGGAGGCCGTTTGGGCCCCCCCCACCGGCGCAAAATATGCCCCGCGGGGGGGGGG
>JBCCQC010000416.1:0-4867 GCA_039024535.1 Chloroflexota bacterium | reverse complement strand
GCGGCTTCCGTGGCACCGTAGCCTTCGAGGATCTCGATATTGAATTTTTTACGGACAAAGGGTAATGTCATCAAAAGATATACGGATTCTTGATGTGGACACGCAGCAGCTTAATGTGCTGGACATTCCATCAAGTGCTTTCTTTTTGACATGGGAACCGGACGAAGAATCTATCACTTACCGTCGTCCGGCAAATGACGGGTCGGGAGATTATTATAGTTATCGCTATGTGCTGGCAACTGAAACAACTGAACTGGTAAGCGATGCCATCCCCGCTGGCGATGGCTTTCAGCTCTGGTCACCGGGTGATGAATGTGTAACACGCCGGGTGCTAAATGGTTACGATGATGTGATCGTCACAGATATGCGAACGAATGACAGCCGTACCTACACCGGGATGACTCATAACCACTGGCTGCATCAGGGTTGCGGCCTACTGTTCATGCAGCATGGGCAGTTAAAGTTACTGGATGTGGACACATGGCAAACCGAATCGGTGCCCATGCCCGACGATGCGATTGTGAACTCGCTGGCGTGGCAGCCGCGCCCGTGACCCTATCCGGCGGCGTTTTCAATCATGGCGCACTCCTGCGGGGTGAGTCGCAGCGCATTCAGGCGGATTAATGCATCTGGCGAGAGGTTTTGCTCTGAGGTGAGCAGCAGGTAGGCGTCGGCAATGCGGGCTGGCCCCACCTGACGTTGTTCAGCAAGCGCGTCCATGCAGTTACGCAGGTCATCTGCGGTGGTGCTTTGCTGGATAAATGCTTCCATATGGTCACGGGTGCGGGCGACCCGGCTACGCCAGATGTTGACGGCAAGCACTGCCTCTGGCGTGTTGATGAGGGATAGCGCACGGGCGGCACTGCGTTTGGTTTGCTGTGGGTATGGCCCGGCCAGCACCTGCGCCAGCGGTATCACCGCTTCTGGTGAGCCAATGCGCCCCAGTGCGGTTGCAGCATAGTCGCCCACGTCGTCATGGCGAGAGCGCAGCAGTTCCAGCAGCGGCTCTACGGCGGCTGGCCCCCGGCTCACCAGTTCATCCATAAGCTGCTCACGCCGCTCAACATAGCGGCTGGTATCACGGCCACGGGTGGCGGCGGCAATGGCACTGGTCAGCTTGCTGATGAGCAGTGGCACTGATTTTCGGGACATGTCCTGCATGGGTCATTTACGCTCCGTCTTCGCTTCTATTTTGAAGCGAGATAGAACGGAATGCAAGCAGGCGACCTCAGGAATTGTTGACCAGCTCACGGTAGTTATCGCGGGTCATGGGGGTGGTTTCCACGTAGTTCCACTGCGGGATGCTCTCACCACGGGCCAGCCGTAGCACAAGTGCCATCATGCGTTCGGCGTACACATCCGGGCGCAGCAGGGTAGAGACGACCAGCGGGCTGTTTTCCTTCTTAAACTCGGCAATGGCGACCTCGGTACCGTCGTGGCTCAGCAGCGCCACCTCATTCGCACGCCCGGCCTGCTCTACGGCCCGCAGGGTGCCAACCGCAAAGTCGTCGTTGATTGTCAGGATAGCAATATGGTCGACATCCTGCCATGTATTCAGGATACCGCTAACGCGCTCTGCGTTTTCTTCCGGGCTATCGCCATGATCGATGAACAGCACCCGGTCATGAGAGAACCCCTCTACGTGTGCCGCCAGCATATCCAGTGCCCGCGTTACCCGTGCCTGGAAAAAATCCAGTAGCTGGTAGGAGACCACCACCAGCGTTTTATCTACCCGGCCACCCCAGTTCGCGTTAATCCACTCTGCCAGTACTGCACCCGCGTGGCGGCCCACCAGTACATTATCCAGCCCGAAGTACGGGATAGTGGCGATGGGCACATCCACACACATTGCGGGTATGCCCTTCACCCGCAGCGGGTAAATCACCTGTTGCCCTGCACGCTGGTCAATATGAAATACAATCGCAGCATCAACGGGAATGCTGGCAAATTCTTCAGAGTTGGCAACGGCGGTGGGGGTGTCCATGTTGTTGTCGCGCACAATCAGGTCAACGTCGGGCAGCGTCGCTGCAAGGGCCTCCAGGTTTTCGCGCACCTTCACTGTAAAAGGGTTTCGTTCGTAGATGTTAGAGAAGCCGATGGTCAGTTTCGTCATGGGTTTTCCGGAATCGTAGGCTGATCGTTCCGCGCACTGGCACGGGGAGTGTGGGTAATGTATTGTGACAGGATTATATGGTGTGATAGGGGTGTGTCAAGCAATTGGGGCACGTAGCCAGAGCAAAAGCGGCTGCCCGATACAAAACCGGACAGCCGCCCCACAGTCAATGTCAGAATCCGTTACAGGTTAGCGGCGGTTGGTGCGCCTGTTGCCTTGCAGCAGGCGGACGATAGCGTTTGCCTGACGCGGGGCGTCGATGTTGGTATTCGGGTTACGGCCAAGGCGGGCAACTTCAGCTTCGTTCTGGAATTCCTGACTGCGTTGCTCAACCATTCTGTACAGGTTGTAGTAGTTGTCCATTTTGTTGGTAGCTCCTGTTTTCTTCGGACACGTAGAATCATACACCTGAACCCAGAATTTGTGCGTAAAAACCAATAAAAATGCGGTTAATGTTGTGTGATTTGCACATCACTTAGTTTTAATCATACAGGAACCCTTGTGATGTGTTTCATGGTGGTTAGCTTAATCTGAGGTGAGTTATGTGTAAGAAAAATCCATGTACAACCCGTCCTGTGTGTGAAATTCAGGTTTTTGCGGTTACAGTCACCCTGGATACGGCTCTGAACCCATGTGGGATGAGTCGCTCATCAGGATGATCGTTACCCCGACGCCCTGTTCAATCTGTCCCGTCAGGCGGCATGCAATCACCCCCCGCGCAGATTAGGGATCAGTAATTAAAGTGACTGTTAAGCCGGAAATCATTGTAGATTCATTGAAATCAACCGGGGAAAATACCTATGACATCACCTTCACTCACCGCTGCAACACCAACCAATACAGAAGACAAGAAGGGCGGCCTTAAAAAAGAACTCGGGCTGTTTGATGTATACGCAATCTGTACCGGGGCGATGTTCAGTTCCGGGTTTTTCTTGCTGCCGGGGCTGGCCGCTGCCCAGACGGGGGCTTCTGTGGCCCTTGCTTACATGCTGGCCGGTGTGCTGATGCTGCCTGCGATGTTCAGCATGGCAGAACTGAGCACTGCTATGCCACGCGCCGGTGGCGATTACTACTTCCTTGACCGTGCGATGGGGCCACTGGTCGGTACCATTGGCGGTGCGGGCACATACCTTGCGCTGACGCTGAAAAGTGCATTTGCGCTGATTGGTATGGGCGCGTATCTGTCGCTGTTTCTCAACCTGAACATTCAGTTCGTGGCGATTGCACTGACGGTGGCGTTTATGCTACTGAATATCTTCGGTGCAAAAGAGACGACCGGGTTGCAGCGCGTGCTGGTGATTGTGCTGGTTTCTGTGATGGCCGTTTACATTGTGGGCGGCATTGCCAGCATATCTGGCATCAGTGCAACGACGGATATACAGGGGCAGTTCGATCCGTTATTCAGTGCAGGCATTGCCGGTTTGCTGGGGACGGTGGGGTTTGTGTTTGTGTCCTACGCGGGCCTGACGAAGATAGCCAGTGTCGCGGAAGAAATTAAAAACCCCGGACGAAACATCCCGCTGGGTATGATCCTGTCTATTGTGTCCACCACGATTATCTATGTGGTTGGCGTTATTGTGATGACGATTGTGCTGCCGATCAATGACTTCCAGGCCAGTTTGACCCCTGTTGCCGATGCTGCGACAGTCACAATGGACTGGTTGCCGGGGAACATCGGTATTCTGCTAATCGTGATTTCTGCTACGGCTGCTTTTGCTTCCACCGGGAATGCTGGTATTCTGGCGGCGTCACGCTATCCGCTGGCAATGGGTCGCGATCATCTGCTGCCACGCGCTTTCGCCAGCATCCACCCGCGTACCAATACGCCCGTCTTCTCGATTATCTTCACAGCAGCGCTGATGATTTTTGCTATCGTCGCGCTGGATGAATCTGCAATTGCGAAGGTTGCCAGTGCGTTCCAGCTACTGATTTTTATGCTGGTCAATCTTGCTGTGATCGTGATGCGCGAGAGCAAAATTGAGTTTTACGACCCGATTTATCGGTCGCCGTTGTACCCGTGGATGCAGATTGCAGGTATCGGGTCGTCGGTATTTTTGCTGTCGTACATCGGTGCCGATGCACTGGGGCTGACGATGGCTGTGATGGCGTTTACGCTGTTGTGGTTTTACCTGTATGCTTACCGGCGGGTGGAACGCTACGGCGCGATTTTCCACTGGTTTGCCCAACTGGGGGAAAACCGTTACGAAGGGCTGGAAGACGAACTTCACACTATTGTGCGCGAGAAGGGCCTGCGCAAGGAAGACCCGTTCAGTGAGGTGGTTACCCGCGCCACCATGATTGACATGCCCGCCAACCGAAAGTGGCTGGACGTTGTGACCGAGGCTACCAATGAGTTCACGCACAAATCACCGATGCTGGACTCGGACATCATCGCTGCCGATTTCATCAGCAGTATCAACAATACCTATGTGCTGCTGCCACAGGGTGCGGTCATCCCGAACCTGCGGCTTAAAAACGTTGACCATACCGAACTGGTGATTATCCGCAGCCAGTCGGGTGTGCTGCTGAATCACGATGGCAACGAATTGACGGAAAAAGAGCGCATTCATGCTTTCTTCTTTGTCATCAGCCCGGAAGAGCAGGCCGGCCAGCATCTGCGTATTATTGCGGAACTGATTAACCATATCGAAACCGATGACTTCGCCCATGCGTGGGAAATTGCAAAAGACGAGCAGGAGATCAAAGAAATTCTGCTGCACAGCGAGCGCCTGCTGACGCTGTGGGTAAGTGATC
>JBCCQC010000415.1:0-4876 GCA_039024535.1 Chloroflexota bacterium | reverse complement strand
TTTGTGCAGTTAAGCGGCGATGAATCCGACGAACTGTTGCACGAACTGGGGGGACGCGGATACAAGGCCATCCGTCCGCCGAATAGAGCACTGGCGATTGACGACGCGCAGTATTACGCGAAAGAATTCATCGATGACGAGCGCATTCCGTCGCTGCTGCTGGATGCCTACCACCCGAAGTTGTATGGTGGCACCGGGGAAACCGCAAACGTAGAAGTCGCACTGGCCGTGAAAGCGAACGTGCCGCGTATGATGCTGGCTGGCGGCCTGAACCCGGAAAACGTGATCGACCGCATCCAGTCCATACGACCGTGGGGCGTGGATGTTGCCAGTGGTGTTGAGCCGGAAGGCCAGCCCGGTGTGAAAGACCCGTACAAAATTGAAGCGTTCATCGAAGCCGCAAAATCTGCCTGATTGTTTATTGTTTGAACTGAGGAAATAGTAATGGAAAACGCATATATCAAGACTAACACCGCCCCTGTGCCCGATGAACGCGGTTACTTCGGGGACTTCGGGGGGCGCTTTGTACCGGAGACACTCGTCCCGGCACTGGAAGAACTGGAAGTGGCCTATGAGGAGGCCATGAACGACCCGGAGTTCCACAAAGAACTGCGCCGCCTGCAAAACACCTACACAGGCCGCCCCACGCCCGTGAGCCACGCAAAGCGCCTGAGTGAGCACCTCGGCGGGGCACAGATTTACCTGAAGCGCGAAGATCTCGCCCACACCGGCGCACATAAGATCAATAACGCGCTGGGGCAGGCATTGCTGGCGGTTCGCATGGGCAAAAAGCGTGTGATTGCCGAAACGGGTGCCGGTCAGCATGGCGTAGCAAGTGCCACGGCTGCCGCGTTACTCGGGCTGGAGTGCCATGTGTACATGGGCAGCGTGGACATTGCGCGGCAGAAGCCAAATGTGTTCCGTATGAAGCTGCTCGGCTCCAATGTGATTTCTGTGGAGAGTGGCACCAAAACCCTGAAGGACGCGATTAACGAAACCCTGCGTGACTGGGTAACCAACGTGAATACGACGTTTTACCTGCTGGGCAGCGCACTGGGGCCGCACCCCTACCCGATGATGGTGCGCGATTTTCAGAGTGTGATTGGCTACGAGGCGCGTGAGCAGATTGTGGACGTGGCCGGACGCTTGCCGGATATGTGCATTGCGTGTGTGGGCGGCGGCAGTAACGCGATTGGCCTGTTCCATGCCTTCCGCGATGACGAGAATATTGATCTGATCGGTGTAGAGGCTGGCGGCCACGGGGTACTCAGTGGGCTGCACGCAGCACGCTTTGCAGACCCGAACATCAGCCGTCCGGGGGTGTTGCAGGGCACGCGCAGTTATGTGATGCAGACCGAAGACGGCCAGATTATGAACACGCACAGTGTTTCTGCTGGCCTGGACTACGCCTCTGTAGGGCCGGAGCACGCCTATTTGCGCGAGCAGGAACGGGCGTATTACACACTTGCCACAGATGAGGAAGCGCTGAACGCCTTCCAGATGCTCTGCGAGTACGAGGGCATCATCCCCGCGCTGGAAAGTTCGCATGGGCTGGCAGAGGCTATCAAGCGGGCACCGACCATGAGCAAGGATGATGTGATTCTGGTGAACATGAGTGGGCGCGGCGACAAAGACCTCGATACGGTTATCCAGGAACTGGGCGAGTCGCTTGAATAGAGATACGTTTTTCGCCACCGCAAAAAAACATAGCGTTGAAGAACAGGCGAAAATCATCTGGGAACTGAGGCAGCCCGCCATTCAGATTGATCTGACGAAGGTTGCCTCGGATGATGAGGTGCCTGTGGGCGCGTCAAAATTTGGTGGCCTTCCAGATTTGCCGCCGGGAACAGATTATCCATATCATTATGAACAGGCTCTTGTTTTTGTATGCCAGTTGAACTGTGCTGATTTGAAAAGGTTCGACGGTATCAATCTATTACCAGAAACAGGTTTGCTGTCGTTTTTCTTCAATGACTATATCTATCGTGATGAGGGCTGGTACGACACCACAAACTGGCGAGTATGGTACTTTGAGGATGTTGTTGAACTTCAGAGGCTTGAAGTCTCACCCGCCATCGAAGTGTATGATGTAGCCAGAACATCCTTTGAAGTAAAGCAGACTATTCCGCAGCTCTGGTCGTATATTCCTGATTCTCTGCGTCCGAAAATGGATAGAGAGACAGAAGATATGTATCTGGAGTTTGAGTATGAGATACTTCCAGATAAGAACGATCACTGTATGTATGGGCATCCAAATGAGGTTCAGGGTGGATTGTTTGCTGAAACCGAACTTTTTGCTCAGGGTGGCAGCTATTCGCTTCCGCAGGTGATGGAACAGAGACTACTCGATACATGGCGTTTGCTGCTTCAGGTCGATAGTGTTTATGATCTTGACATGATTTGGGGTGATGCTGGCAGACTTTACTATTGTATTCGAGAAGATGATTTAAAGGCTCGGGCATTCGACAGGGCTGTGTGTACGGCTCAAGGTTCTTAGTATAGTTGCGAGAATACAGGCGTCGGCGGCGCTAATTGTTGTTCATGAGGGGCAGGGTGTGCAATACTTCACGATAGCGGAATGTGAAGCCCTGAATATCGGGTTCGGCTTCCGGGAGCAGATTGCAGCGTACCACAGGGAAGGAACATCATGAGCGTTGTGCTGGCGGCCACATGGGATCCGCGTGGGGAGGCCAAACGGCTGCGGCGGCTCTATCCACAGCTTTCGCGCCTGTTCGGGAAGATGGTGGTCGTCATGCCGCCGGGCACACACTTCGGGCTGCTGCTATCGCTGCGGCAGTTCGATGACCTGCAATTGTTCGTCTCGGATAACTGGCCGGGGGGACGGCGCGAGTCGCTGGAAAGGGCTATCACCGTCATGCCGGAAACATCGGCGTCGCACATACTGTATGCCGATATGGACAGGCTGCTGCGCTGGGCAGAAACCCGCTACGAGGAACTGCGGCAGGCCACACGGCGCGTACAGATGTACGATTGCCTCGTCATCGGGCGTACAGAGATGGCCTACGGCACACATCCGCAGGCGCTGGTACAGACGGAAGCTATGTCCAACCGGGTGTTCTCGCATCTGCTCAACGAGTCGCTGGATCTCTCTGCCGGGGCGAAAGGCTTCAGCCTTGATGCGGCAAAGTTTGTGGTGCGTAACGCACAGCCAGTCAGCCCATTCGGGGCCGATAGCGAGTGGGTGGTGCTGGCACGGCGGGGCGGGTTCCGCATCAGAGACCTGCGTGTGGATGGCCTGGACTGGGAAAGTGCAGACCGGTTCGCAGATACGGCAGCGGATGCAGATACACAATACATGGCAGCCGTGGAGTATGATGCTGACCCGGAAAACTGGAAAAAGCGTGTCGCCGTTGCCGATGAAATCATTCTGGCGGGGATAGACGCACTGAAACGCAAACTGGAATAAATCAACGGAATTATTGACTATGACTGAGACAAAAGCGAGATTGGCCGGACTTGATGCAGTTGTGGCGATGTTTGAGCGCACACAGAACGAAAACCGGGCGGCGTTTTTGCCCTATTACACAATCGGCTACCCCACGCTGGATACTTCGCTGGACGCAATCGAAGCGATGGCAAACGAAGGTGTAGACGGCTTCGAAATTGGCGTACCCTTCAGTGACCCGCTGGCCGATGGTCCCACATTACAGGCAGCGGCGCAGGTTGCGCTGGAAAACGGCATGACCACCCGCAAATCACTGGAGGCTGTGACCACCCTGCGCGAACGCGGCGTGACGCAACCGATGTTCATGTTCAGCTATCTGAACCCGCTGATTGCCTATGGTACGGAGCAGTTCGTCAAGGATGCAAAAGCTGCCGGTGCCGATGGATTCATTATCCCTGACCTGCCCCCGGAGGAAGCGTACCTGTTCGCAGAAGCCTGTGCAGAGGAAAACATGGCGCTTATCTTCTTCCTTGCACCTACGAGCAACGAAAAGCGCATCAAAATTGCAGCAGAGGCAGCCACCGGCTTTCTATATGTGGTCAGCGTAACGGGCATCACCGGCGCACGCACAGAACTCCCGGCAGACCTGAAGCAGTTTATCGCCCGCCTGCGCGAAGAAACCGATAAGCCGCTGGTGCTGGGCTTCGGCATCAGCACGCCAGAGCAGGCACAGTCTATGAATGGGCTGGTGAACGGGTTTATTGTGGGCAGTGCGCTGGTGCGGCGCGGCGCAGAGAGTGCCGAGGCCGTGCGCGAACTGGCGGCACAGTTACGCGGCGCACTGGATTAGCACCTGTAGGGGCGAAGCTCATGCCTCGCCCGAAATTAATCGTTATATCTGGATGATCCGATCCAGGATCATTGCCAGAAATAGAAACGCCAGATACGCTGTAGAATACTTCCACATGCGCTGCTGGATAGCCTGTGTAGGGTTGCGCCACAGCATAACCGCTACACGAATCAACTCGAACCCCAGCAGCAACGCCAGCAGCATATATACTGTCCCCAGCATTTGCAGCGGCCCCGGCAGCAAACTGATAATCACCAGTAGCACAGAAAACAGCACGATCTGCCGGTGTGTGGACTGTGCGCCGTGTCGCACTGGCATCATCGGCACACCCACGCTGGCATAGTCTTTGTTCACAATCAGCGCCAGTGACCAGCTATGCGGCGGCGTCCAGTAGAACACGATGCCGAACAGAATCCATGCTTCCAGTGAGAGGGTACCAGTAATCGCAGCCCAGCCGACCAGCACCGGCATAGCACCCGCACCCCCGCCAATAACGATGTTCATGGTGGTGTTGCGCTTGAGTAGAATGGTGTACAGGTACACGTAGTAAACCGCGCCACCCAGCGCCAGCATCGAGGCCAGCCAGTTTACCAGCAGGCCCAGCCATAACCCGGAAAATG
>JBCCQC010000414.1:0-4887 GCA_039024535.1 Chloroflexota bacterium | reverse complement strand
GTGCCGAAAGCTGTTGCCGCGCCCTTACCGCCGCGCAGCCTGCCCGTCACCATGTACGCAAAGATCGACCAGTTATGGCCCAGGATTACGAAAATGGCAGCGATGGCGGTTGCGCTGTTGGGTGCGGTTGGCAGCAGTGCCCGCGCCAGGAAGATGGCCCCGATACCCTTCAGCATATCCAGCACCAGTACGCTAATCCCCAGCACCGGCCCCACAGCACGAATGACATTGGTGGTGCCCATGTTCCCGCTGCCCACCTCGAAAATGTTCACACTCCGCATACGTGCAACAATATACGCAAACGGAATCGCGCCCATAAGATAAGCCAGCACAGCAGCCAGAACAGCATAGGGTAAAATTGGCATTCGTTTTCCTGATCCCAACTAACTCAACACATCATGCACATTATAACGGCAAAAACAGATAATCAACTACACATTTGATAAAAGCTATGCAAAACTTACGCGCCGGTTACGGTTCATGAGGACATAGTGAGTTCACCATGCAACATTTGAAACAACACCTGTTTGTCATTTTCGTTGCGGTTTTGCTGGTAGCGGCCCCGCGTGCCCACGCACAGGAATCTGCCGAGTTACTGAACCGCGTGAACAACCTGCGCACGTCGCTGGGCCTGGCCCCATACAGCATGAACAGCGCACTCAATGCGGCGGCGGCCAGCCATGCACGCTGGATGGCCGGTACCGGGCAGGTAAGCCACACACAACCGGATGGCAGTACCCCGCGCACACGGGCTGCGGCTGCCGGGTATAGGTCACAGTTCGTCGCAGAAAATATCTACGGTGGTGGTAATGCCAGCGTGAACGTAGCGTGGAACTTCTGGGTGAACTCCGGTGTACATTATCGTGGCCTCACCAACCCGAACTATCAGGATGTGGGCATTGGCATTGCCCGTGGCAGTGGCGGGGGTGCCTACGTGATGGTATTCGGTAACTCGTCTGGCTCCTGGAACAACCAGCGTATCTCGAATACAGGGAGTGCATCTGCCGGTGAGGGTGCCGAAGCCGCCGCCCCGCCGCCGCCACCGTCCTTTGTGGTCGGCGTGGATGCACTGGGTAACATCATGCACGAAATCCAGCCGGGAGATACCCTCGGGGATATTGCATTGCTCTATGGCTACTCATGGGGTGACATCCCGTACATGATGGAAATTAACGAACTGGACGACATCGGCGCACGTGAACTGAAAGTCGGCGCGGTGATGCTGGTGCCGCCACAGGACGGTACTTACACGCCCACCCCCGGCGCACCCCCCACTACCGCAACAGATGAGCCGGAGGCATCTGAGAACTCCGATGATAACTCTACACCGGAACCCACAACCGATGAATCAGAAGAAGGGGTGTGGGTAGAGGCCGTGACGTGGACACCGTCCCCTACGCTCACGCCACCGCCCATTGTCACGCTGCCGCCCACCCGCACGCCGTCGCCCACGCCGCTGGTTATAGCCGCCGCAGATGCAGGCAACGATGCCCCGGCAGAAGCACAACCCGCACGACAGATCATCCAGCCAAACTCACGCCCGGTGTGGCTCTACATCGCCGTTGCCGTTCAGGTGATTCTCATCGTAGGGGCCGGGATTGAACTCGTATTGCGGCAGTTGCGCCGTTAGACTACGGTCAGCCAATCGGTTTTTAGCACCATCATAACGCCGACTGGCTGACCACCTGACCTGCCTCAGTGCTCGGTAGTGTATCGTTTGCAGTTGAAATAGAAAAAGGCGGAACCACAAGGTAAAGTTTTGGTGCGAAACAGAACTGAACCGAGAGGAAGCACCATGATGAACGTACAAAGCCCGGCTGAATCCGTCAAGCAGTTTGTGGCGGCGATACCGATGAGCTTGCGCTACGAGCCAAAGCGAAGATCGAAGCGCGGTTACAGGCCGAGGTGACAAGCTGGCTACGCCGCGAACGCTATGAGAAACGTGAGCGGGCGAAAGGGAAAACGCAGGCTATCTGTCAGCGATGTGGCACGCAGCAGGCTAGCGATTTCTCCAGAAATGTGAGCCGAGAGCGCACGTCGGTAACAACGTTTGGGGTGCTGTCAATTCGGCACTCGCGATATGTGTGCTCGTCGCGCTGGGACTGTATCCGCAGTCTGGGCGGTGGGGTATTCCTGGTTGGCACATCGCTGAGGAAGAAAGCCATATTGCGTGGGAGGCGTTACTGCTGCCCCTCGAACAACATGGCCTCCATCGTGAGCGCGGCGTTGCGCTGTTGATCCACGATGGGGGGAGCGGCCTCCGCGCTGCGCTCAACCTGCTCTATCCTCACAGCCCACACCAGCTCTGTCTGTTTCACAAGCTGCGTAAACTCTGGACCAGCATTCAACCGCCCATCTAGTTATCTCGCCTTGAGCGCCGTATCTTCAAGCGTGATCTACTCCAATCCGTCTTGCTGCTGCTGGATGTTGACACTATCCAGCAAGCCCAGCAGGTGCGTGACGCGCCCGTGTTGCAGTGGCATCAGACGCAACCCGAATTCGTTGAGACGTTGTTACGCGATTGGGATGAAACCGTTGCCTTTTTGCACGTTCTGAACCGTTTTCCCCATTGGCCTCGCTCCGCCCTTCGCACCACCAGTCTGCTTGAGCGCGTCAACCGGATGCTACGGCGAGCGTTTCGCGCTGCCAGGGCCTTTCATTCGCCATCGGGATTGAACGCTTGTGTCTCTCCTGTTCTGGCTCCCATGTCTCTCACTTGAGTTTCAACCTCAATGGATACATTATCGTACTGTGTCCGGGGAGACGTGATGGACAAGAAATGGTATGGTCATCAAAAATGAGAGATGATCCATGCCAGCGAAAAAGTATATCGTGAAGCTAACCCCAGAAGAACGTGAACAGTTGTCGAGTCTGACGAGCAAAGGTCAGGTGCGGGCAAGAACGATGAAACGGGCGCAAATCCTGCTGAAAGCGGATGAAGGATTGAAAGATGCAGACATCATGAGTGCCCTCAACACCAGTCGGCCAACGGTGGAACGCATTCGTAAACGCTTTGTCGAAGGGGGCGTGGAAAAAGCGATATACGATGATCCGCGTCCGGGAAGCCAGACGAAGTTGGATGGGCGAGCAGAAGCGGCGTTAATCGCGCTGGTGTGCAGTGATGTGCCTGATGGGCATGAGAAATGGTCGTTGCGAATGCTGGCGGACAAGCTGGTTGAGTTGGATATCGTGGAGGGTATTTCGCATGAAACCGTGCGTCAGGTCCTAAAAAACTACGGCGACAAAATAAGCTAAATCAAGTAATGGATAAATGCAGACGGATACTCATGATAGAATGGCGTTATGGCAAAGCGACAGTTTCACCTCAACGAAGAAGAAATCGAAGCCATCCGTCGGCGCGAAAGCACAACGGATGATCCGCAAGAATTAAAGCGTCTGCAAGCGGTACGAGCTTACGGGAGCGACATTCCGATCCAACAAATCACGGCGGTGGTGGGGTGTTGACAGGACATGGTGCGCCAGTGGGCACAGCGTTACTTGCAAGGCGGTCTAGCGGGCATGGCATCGCAATGGGCCACGCAAAACGCGGCGAAGTTGACCGAAAGCCAGCGTGACGCGCTCAAACAACGCTTACATGAGCATCAGCCAGACGATTTATTGGATGCCGACATCCGGTTGAGTCAGGGCGCATTTTGGACGGTCAGTGACTTACAAATTGCGGTGAAGCACTGGTACGGGGTGGTTTACAGGGATGAGGGGTCTTATCGGCGTTTGCTGCACCAGTGCGGCTTTAGCTATCAGCGCACCGAGGCGGTGTATCGTTCTCAGGCTGACGAGCAGAAGCGAGCCGATTTCGAGCAACACCTCGAAAAAAAGTCACGCACTTCATGAAAGTCCACCCCGATGGTGTGTTGCTGGCGATGGACGAGATGCGACTTTATTTCAAAGCCACACGGACGCATGTATGGGCACCCATCGGGCAGACGCCAATCATCAAGGTGCATCCACAGCGCGATTCATGCAGTTTCTATGGTGCGCTTGACCTGCGAACGGGTCGAGACATCGCCAGTCGTGCCCCGGTGCAAAATAGTGAAATCACCGCCAACTTCCTCATGCAACTGTTGATGCTCTATCCCGATCGTCCTATACTGCTCTTGATGGATCGCGCTTCTTGGCATTACGGTGAGGTGCGCCAGCTCATTGAGTCCGCCTGTCGCCTCGAGGTCATGTACTTTCCAACAGCTTGCCCAGACCTCAATCCACAGGAGCACACTTGGGCGCAGGCTCGGGACGCGATCAGTCACAATCACGGCTACACCAACTTCGAAACGCTGCTGGATGATTTTGAGGCATTTCTGAATGAAACCCCCTTTCAGACCAATTTCATGCAGAAGTATGCATCATGTGTGACCTAATCCATTTATCCATTGGTTCCGTCCGGCAAGGTCGTAGTTTCATCAAACCTTGCATTACCCAACAAAGATGAGAGCTGTGCGCCGCACAAATCCGCGTTATGCAACATAGCACCGCGTAAATCTGTCCATAATCTTGCGTTACGCAAGTTGGCGATCCATAGATTAGCGACGCGCAGATCACATTCACCTAGATCAGCACCTTCAAGGTTTGCTCCCCAAAGATTGGCATTTTGAGCAACACCAGATTGCAGCCAGTCACGCGCCCACATGATTTTTATCGCTTGTCGAATAACGCTATTGTCAGGACTGCTCATTTGTGCCAATAGATCACGCTTTTCTGCTGCGATGCGTTCACGATGACTGAGTCTTTCTAAGCCAGTAGTCGAAAGTTATCCAAAAGATGGGTAAACTGTGGGTATGGGAAAACGAATCGATTTCACACTGGCAGAAGACGAGCTAAAAACGGTGGAAGAAGCCATCAACCACTCGGTTCACGGTGAAGTGCGGCAGC
>JBCCQC010000413.1:0-4897 GCA_039024535.1 Chloroflexota bacterium | reverse complement strand
TGAACTCGCCGGTGTACAGATTGATAATCCCCTCACGCTCGGTCATAAAGCCATCGTCCATCTCAGATTTGCGCACGAAAATATGCTCACCATCCGGTGACGGTGAATACAGAAAATTAAAATCGAGGTTGCGGGCAATCTCAAACGAAATCTTGCGGTACGGGTCAAGCACATGAAATACAAAACTCTGGTCAAACGTGGTGTACAGAATCATCTGTGTGCCGGGAACATAGGGTGCGGCGGCAATCGCCACGCCAGCAAGCATCAGCATAATCAGCAGCAGGCTCATCACACTGCGCAGGAAAAATGCCGTCATGTCAGTTATCGCATCCACGCCAGCAGCGCAGATGGTGCGCCCTCTGCAATGACGGTTTGCTGGCCAGTGTGCAGGTTCAGGCTGTAAATCTGGCTATGCTGCCGGGTGATGTGCTGGTACACGATATACGTGCCATCTGGCGACCACGCCGGATGATTGACAACACTGAATGCACCCTGCGAGACTTTTTTCATGCTCTGGTTTTCCATGTTATATACAAAAATGCCGCGTCGGGCCTGTTCGTAGTTATCGGCCACGAACGCTAGCTGGTTCCCATCCGGGGAAAAAACCGGCTCCGAATAGACGGGGGTGTTCATCGACATACGCCGCAGCATCCAGCCGCGCTCATCATCGGACTGACGCAAAAACAGACCGTATCTGGTCGTGTAAGCCAGCGTCTGCTCTACAGAAGTATCCAGATACCGAATAGTTTCATCGGTCAGTGGGGTGAAGGCCCCGGTGTTTACATTCATCGTAAAGGTGCCCTCTACGCTAATGATGGTGAGCTGGTCGGCGTGCCAGTCTGCCAGCAGGGTTTGCCGGTATGGGCTGTCGAATACACGCGCATGGCCGTTCAGAAAATTATAAACGGTAATCTGCTGATCTATATCAGCGATTGCCACACGGTATCCCTGCGGTGCTGCCACCACACGGGTTACATCTGATGGCAGCGTGTAGACCGTTACTTCATGGCCGCTGTTCATGTCATGGTAGATGACCTGCTGTGGCAGCGTGGCTGTAACCTGTACCAGCACACCATTATGGGGCAACAACTGTGCCATCGTCGTTGCTATTGCTATCGCGCATAACTGCGCCAGTATGAACACGGTAACCAACCGATATAGCACAACCATTTATCATCTCCGCTTGCTATTACTCATGAGCAATTACCGCAGAATGCAGGCACTCCTATTATAACGTGGTATGATTCGTTAACTGAGAGCGTACCGAAAGCCAGACTGATGGCCGTTTCTACCACATTTGAAGCTCTGCTGGTGCACCATGCTGGAGTCGCCTTTGAAAAGCAGATCTTTCTGGGGGGTCTCATCGGGGAACGCAACTGGGCTTACAGTCTGTCCTCAGGAAAGATAACATTTGGCAATGACCTGAGCTACAACATGCAGTTGCTGGGCACAGAGGTCAGCGCCAGCCAGATGTGGCAGTGGGCATGGGCCAACACTGGCAGCCGCATCCCGCCACAGTTGCTGGGTGCAGCAAATACGATTAAAGCCTATGGTGAGCGCAACAGTGTTCCGGCGTTGTTTACTGCCGATGTCACGTTGAGCGTGGGCACCAGCGGCCACTACATTGCAATGGTTGCCAGCGGCCTGTACAAAGCCCGTGCATACTATCGCATACCGTTTAAAGAGAGTGCGCTTTATGTGCTCATTGATGACCCCGCTTACCCGGCAGACCCACGCCACCCGGCGCAACGCATTGCAGAAACGTTCCCACAGTTAATCCAGTCAGTACCGTTTACCGATCATCGGGCGATGTTTACTGGCTACCTCGAAGCCTATAATATGCTTACACGCACAGATGAAACCACCATTCGCGGTATCTACCCGGAAGACCGTCGTCAGGTGATAGCTCAGTTTGATGCGGCAGGCCGTATGCTGGCGATAAATACAAGCCTTTAACTTCTATAGTGTTCTGACATATCGCATTGCCATTGAATTAATTTTTAATTAAAATTGCAGTTAACTTACTAAGAGCATAAAGGGTAAAGGATGATACACCTATCGTGGTTGGTGAAGCACCATGTGCTGCTGTCTGAGGTAACAGAGCTATGGACATATGAAGACGTTGAGGCTTTTTCGGTTGAACTGCGGCGGTATTTGGAAGAAGCGGGAGCATTGCAGTATCATGTGGTCAACATCCATGTGTATGGCTTCCCCCTGACGACGAATTTCTCCCGTATGGTCGGGTACTTCAAAGATATTCCCTCTGACACCGTGGGTGAAATGCTACTCATCGTGCCACACCCCACCATGCGCATCATTCTCACATCAGTTGCCTACATCCTGCGCTGGAAGCACACGGTGTTTAACACCGTAGAAGAAGCCTATGCGTACATTGAGCAGGAAACCGACTTCAATCTGGAATCGGTTCAAAGATAACGACCGCATCCGCGTTGCAAACTCATTGCGTGTAGATTGAGCCGTGAGCCGTTATTCTTTGCCAGTTAACACATCCTGCCAGCCCCTGTACACAATATCTCTCGCTCACCGATGACCATGCGGGAATTTATGACCACTTACGGTGAGAGGCGTTTTATGGCAATGGCACCCATATTGGCACCAGTTCTTCACCGGGGAACGCTGTTACCACGCGGATATGCCCGGTTGCCAGTTCCATCACGTATATATCCCAGCGCGTTTGTGCAGATGGCACGCCGTACACCATGTAGCGTCCATCCGATGAAATCGTAGGCGAAAATCCCCGGCCACTTTCGGTGATCTGCTGTACATCGCCAGTGTCAATATCGTAGCGCATAATCTGCCCCATATCTCGAAAAAACGTCCCGAATACCACGCTGCCGCCATCCGGCGTGTAATCTGGTGCGGTTTTTGCCACGCCACTCATCGTGATCTGTCGTTCTGTCCCGTTTGCCAGAGCAAGGGTGTACAGGTCTGTGGTTCCGTCGCGGGTAGAGGTGAACAGCAGGTGTTGCCCGTCCGGTGCCCACGTCACAAAATGGTTGATGCCCCGGTCGGTCATCTGGCGGGTGTGGCTATTTGCAAAGCAGTGGAGGAATACATCGCCGTCGCGGGTGAACGCGATACACTCACCGTCCGGCGACCACTCGTGTGAGCGCCAACCGCGCCAACCGATCAGGCTCGTCTGGTCTGTCAGGCGAACGGTTTTGCCACTGCGAATGTGTAGCATTTCTATGTGCAGGCCGCTGCGGGTGAACGCTGTGTACACAACACGCTCACCATCTGGCGACCAGCTTGCTACGCCATTTGCCAGTGGTTGACTGACCAGTTGCCGGTCGATGTGGCGGTCAATGTCCCGAATACGCAGATAGATTGACCTGTCGTGAACCTCCACAGCGGCATAGCTGATGGCCCCGGTGGATGGCAGCAATGGCGCTATGGTAATGGCCGCCAGCACACTGCCACTGAAAACCAGCACAATCGTAACGAGTACACGGGTGAGATACACAATCAACATGTGACCATTGTACCGGGGCCAGTGTGCCTGCCAGTTTATTGTTCCGTGATAAACAGCCAGCCGGTTAAAGTACCCACGCTGGCATTTCGAAAATGTCGTTGACAGCGAGATAAAGCTCCGGGAACAGTGCGCTGGTATCAATCACATCACCCGCACCATACGAGGTCATATTGCCGATGCGTGCGTGTGTATATTGATATACCGACCGCGCACGCAGCCGCAAAATCCATACCTGACTCACGCCGTTATCCATGTATTTTTGCAGTTTGCGGCGCATCCCTTCATCGGAGCTTTCTACTACGACTTCGATAGCGAGATCGGGAATGCCGGGATAGGGTTCGTCAAGGTTCCAGTCTGCGCGGAGGTTGGGGGTACGGATAAATGAGCCGTCGGGAACGAGCATCTGCCCCTGCGGGTCGTTCATCATGTAGCCAAGGCCAGCGGGAAACACCACGCCCAGCCGTTGTTCGCGGACGTGCTGCTGTAAAATAAATGTGACATTATTCACAATAACATGTTGCCTGCCACTGCCCTGTGCAATCAATTGTGTCGTCATAGTACCAGTAGCCTTCCAGTAGAAATTTATCTGTTGCCTCATTATATTGTGTTTTTGTTATCTGCAAGTTACACGGGGCCGGCGCATGGTCAGGAATATGTTGTATTTTAGTTTGTTTTGCGTTTGCCACCGTGTGATGCTTATACACGATTTTTATAAATGCGATGTAGGATGAAACCAGCCCGGTAAATCTAATATGTGAGGCGCATTACAGCGCATACACTGTACCCGCTGCCATAATAGGTATGATTTCGAAAATCCAGCACGTACCGGGTATATTTAAAAGACACACAGAATACAGGAGGAGCAATTCCCATGACGACAGCACACGAACTCGACAAACTCGGCCAGTCCATCTGGCTGGACTACATCCGCCGCCAGTTCATCGAAAATGGCGGTTTGCAGGGCGTTATTGATAACGGCGTGCGCGGCGTGACATCTAACCCGGCCATCTTCAAAAAGGCGATTGCCGACAGCGACGACTACGACGCGCAGATGCAGGAACTCATCGACGCGGGTAAGAGTGTGGACGAGATTTACGAAGAGCTGGCCGTGACCGACATCCAGAACGCTGCTGACATTCTGCGCCCGGTTTACGACGAGAGCAGCAAAAAAGACGGTTACATGAGCCTTGAAGTGCGCCCGGAACTGGCAAACGATGAAGCCGGTACCGTTGCAGAAGCGCGTCATCTGTGGGGCCGCGTGGATCGCCCGAACCTGATGATTAAGGTTCCAGCAACGCAGGCTGGCCTCGGTGCTATCACCACGCTGATTGGTGAAGGCATCAACGTCAACGTGACCCTGATGTTCAGCCTCCAGCAGTACTCTGAAAGTGAATATCGTGCTGT
>JBCCQC010000412.1:0-4900 GCA_039024535.1 Chloroflexota bacterium | reverse complement strand
GGGTCTAAGACCGTGCTGCTGGCATATAAAACCGTTCGATAACATTGGCGAGGGTAACTTTACCCGTGAAAACGGAGAACCGAAAGGTAACACGAAACATATGCAAAAAGTCTTTGTTGTAGACAAAAACAAAAACCCGCTCATGCCCTGCCATCCGGCAAGAGCAAGGGAACTGATGAGGAAAGGACGTGCTGCGGTGTTCCGTAAGCACCCCTTCACGATCATCATTTTAGACCGTGAAGGCGGCGAAATGCAGGACACACAGGTCAAAATTGACCCCGGTTCAAAAACCAGTGGTATTGCCATCGTTGGCGACTTCAAGCGGGGATTGCGTTGCATCTGGGCAGCGGAACTCACTCACCGTGGCGATAGCATTCGTGATAATATTCTGAAAAGGCGCATGTTACGGCGGGGCAGACGAGCGAGAAAAACACGCTACCGCAAGCCGCGCTTTGACAACCGAACCCGTCCGAAAGGATGGCTGCCACCGTCACTGTACAGCCGCGTGAACAACACTTCGACGTGGTTGAACCGACTTGTAAAGCTCTGCCCGGTGACGCATCTGGCGGTTGAACGGGTTAAGTTCGATACACAACTGATGCAGAATCCAGAAATTAGCGGCGTCGAATACCAGCAGGGTGAGTTGCAGGGCTATGAAGTTCGGGAATATTTGCTTGAGAAGTGGGGGCGAAAATGCGCCTATTGCGGCATTTCTGATATGCCGTTGCAGGTCGAACACATCAACCCGAAGGCGCGTAAAGGTTCCAACCGCGTGTCCAATTTGACGCTTGCCTGTGAGACGTGTAATCTTCAGAAAGGTACTATGACCGCTGCTGAAGTTCAGTAGTTCACGATTTGAGGGGGTGCGGTGGTGGGAACGGACATCATTGCCCCATAGATACGCTCGATGGCACGGCGTAGCATCCCGATGAAGCGATGCAACCGAAATGCACCCGTCATCACGGTGCGTGGACCTCGTCCGACGCGCTGAAAGAGTTGCCATCGCAGGCGTGCCCATAAATTCAGCAGTACGAAACTCAGCCCCAACAGGAAAAACTTCATCGCCGGGTTACGGGAGCTACTAACCACGCGCATCTGTCGCATCTGACGATAGTCGCACTCAATCCCAAATCGGCGACGATAGCAGCGCATCACCACTTTCGGAGTCCAATCCAATTGGATAACGACAAACAGTAGCCACTTGCGATGTCGTTGACCGTCTTTGCCGTGTGGCAGCGTTGCAACAACCGCCATGTCAACCTGTGTCCCATCGGTGAAGGTGTAGCGCATGCGGTAGCTTTTACGACCCTGACACAAGGCGCGTGTACCGCCATTTTTACCGCGGATGGGGCAGGCGAGCACAGCGGGTTGCTGCTGCGTCTGCAAGTAACGGATGACATCCCCATTGCAAAACCCTTTGTCCAGATACAGCACACCCGGACGAATGCCCAATTGCGAGAGACATTGTAACAGCCGTTGAAGCACCTGAAGGGTGCTGTATTCGGGCAGCACATAAACCAGCGCTAACGTCAGTCGTATGCCCCGCCAGATGACGGAAGCCGTCGCCATCCGCATGAAACGTGTCGTGCCCTTTCTGGCAGAGCCGCGACAGGTGTAGCATCGAGCTACCTCCGACTTTCCGTAGAACGGTTCGTCGTGAAAGTCGAGGGCCACTTCCATTCCTGCCTGCGGCACTTCAGTCGGAAGTCCTGCCGCTAACGCAGCGTTGATCTCCATTTCTTGCTGCGCTAAGTCGCCCACCTCCAATATCGCATTCAACTGTTCCCGAAGCGTGTTGGCATCCGCCATCTCTGTCAGATCGGCGCAGACCGCGTTCAGGCTGCTGTTATCCAGCGCGGCTTTGATCAGCGCCGTGAGTGCCATTCGGGTATTGCAACGGTTGCCGTTGATGTCCCATGTCAGGTGGGATTGCAGCGTGTTCAGACTCATCTCGTATAATTCTGTCGCTTGCAGCTCGTTTTTCGGTATCATGATAAGGGGGCTCGGTTGGACTGGTTACATTTGGCGATTTAACCTTGTCCAATCTGTGCCTCTTTTTCAAGGTCCGCTCAACTTTCGTGAACTACTGAATTTGGTTATCCACAGATTCAGGCAAAGGCACAACAGACGCTACGCGATGCGGCAGCAGTGAATGCCACCCGAAACGCGATTTTCTTTATGATGCATGATTCCGGCTATCCGGTTGAAGTGGGCACAGGTGGGCGCACAAAGTTTAACCGCACCCAACAAAACTATCCTAAAACCCATTGGCTTGACGCGGTTTGTGTTGGGCACAGCGGACGGCACGTTTTCGTCAGTCCCAACCACCGACCGCTGCATATCAGAGCAACCGGGCAGCAATCACGGCAGATGTGCCGTGTGGATAAGTACGGTTTTCCGCGTACGAAAGCAAAGCAAAACCGCGTCAACCACGGCTACCAGACAGGTGACATGGTAAGAGCGATTGTTCCGAAGGGCAAAGCGAAAGGCACTCATGTGGGGCGGGTCGCCGTTCGTGCCAGAAAGTCATTTCGGCTGAACGGGCACGACATCAACCCGGATTACATGCGTCCGCTGCACCGCGCAGATGGGTATAGTTACACATTTGTAAACAGGGCTGAAGCCCGATAAACGGCGACTTCCCCACACCGCCTGAAGGCTGGGGTTCCTGTCGCCATCCGGTAGAGAAAGGTTTTAAAAAGACTATGGAAGACCTGCGCACGCTTTACGGTAGCATCGGCCTTGCCGGTACAAAAACGCTGCTCCAGAGTGGCAACGCGGTTTTTATCAGTGAAGAAACCGACCCGGCAGCACTGGAAGCACGTATTGCCACTGCGATTGAAACCGAATTCGGGTTCCACAGCGATATTTTCATCCGCACGCTGGACGAATGGCGCGAAATCATCACCGGGCATCCGTTCGGGGTGCCGGAAGACGTGAAAAAGCTGTTGTTTATCTTCCTTGCCGCCGAACCAGCCGACGATGCAATCACCGCCGTGCAGGAAGCCATGAAAGGCCCGGAGCAGATGACGTTCTCCGGGCGGCACATCTACATCTACTATCCAGAAGGCATGGGGCGCAGCAAACTGGACAGCGCGTTTCTGGATCGGCATCTGAAAATCAGTGGCACCGGGCGCAACTGGAACACAGCCCACAAAATACTCATACTGGCAGAGCGCTTTGAGAACTAATGCAGGGGAAAATCGACATGACACAGGCCGCCATTCAACAGGCCGCCGCTATCCTCAAAGCGGCAGATTCCGCGTGTGTGCTGAGTGGCGCAGGTGTGAGCAAAGAAAGCGGCGTGCCTACCTTCCGTGATGCGCAGGAGGGCCTGTGGGCTAAATACGACCCGACCGAACTCGCCACACCGAACGCCTACCGCAAAAACCCCAAACTCGTGTGGGACTGGTACGAGTTCCGGCGCGGCATGGTCGCTGATGTGAAGCCAAACCCCGGCCACATCGCACTCGCCGCACTGGAAAAGCACTTCTCGCCGTTCCCCATCATCACGCAAAACGTGGATGACCTCCACGAACAGGCCGGCAGCACATCGGTCACGCACCTGCACGGCAACATTGCCGGGCACAAATGCTTTCATGACTGCCATGGCAAACCCACCCGCGTGGACATCCGCACACTGGAATTTGACCCCGACGACGGCCCGCCGGAGTGCCCGCACTGTGGCCGGAAGTCGCTGCGGGCAGATGTGGTGTGGTTCGGGGAGATGCTGCCGGAAGATGATCTGGCGTATGCCATGCATGTGTGTGCAGAGAGCGATGTGATTATCGTGGTGGGCACCTCCGGGCTGGTGACACCGGCGGCGTCTCTGCCGCGCCTGACGAAAGAGGGTGGCGGCAAGGTCATCGAAGTGAACCCGGACTATAGCATGATTACGCGCATCGCAGATGTAAAGCTGGAAGGCCCCAGCGGGGACATGCTCCCGAAACTGGTAGCGGCGATGGGGTAAGTCACTGTGAGTATATATAGGCCAGATTCGAAATGGACATATGGCTGGATAGATGTGTTTGTCACACTCAGTCTTGATGATATTGCAGTATTTCTGGATTACATCTCATCTCCACTGTCTGCAACTGAAATACTGGCTTTCAAACCAATCGCGCGTGACTTTATTCCGCAATTTTTCGTTCTGGAAAAAACACTGAATTTTGATGATATGGAACCTTTTTCACCGGGAACGAATGCGCTTTTCACTGCTACGGAAAATAAAATCAGATATGCTCTAGGAGATACTATTGCATTAGGCTTTTTCGCATGGGGTAAATCGCTGATCTCGATGGAACACGAACTACATTACCTTGTTCATGTTGTATACGACACTTTCAGATTACTTATCTCAAGTGAAGCAATTGGGCATAACGCTTCAGCGTCATTATCAGGTGATCCCGCAACAGTCATTATTGCAAATATGGAGCGAATTCGAGGATTTCAGCAACAATTGGACAGATTGGAAACGCTTCATACAGATGATTGGAGTGTCCATCTAACTCACATGATGAATACCAGATATGGTGAGAATGAACATGATTCTGCGATTAGCCCGTATGATTGGTTGTCGATTATCATCGAAATTTTTGGTGTTAAAATCTTATTCAATGAACTCTATACAAAGTTGAGTGATGATAATTTCACTACCGTGGTTGAACTCATTACGAATCACAGTAGGTGGCTTCGTGCAAAAGCACTTAACAATTCTAACGGGCCATATCACCGCCTCCCTGATTTAAACCTCTTGTATATTTGATGCTGTGTCTTAAGTTGTATATTGTGCAACGAAATCACATGGAATGAATTTATGCACCATAATATTTGACAATTGTGCAATCAAAATCTACTGTTGTGGGCGATCTGGCACTTATTTTAGAAAGTTATTGTTTAT
>JBCCQC010000411.1:0-4907 GCA_039024535.1 Chloroflexota bacterium | reverse complement strand
GGCAGGGTGTTGATGTGGGCTGCTTTGATTATCCTGGCAGGGGCCTGAGTGGTTGCATCTTGGCAACCGGCAACTATCCCGGTTAGGAACGCACCGTTGCCGAACTACGCCGCGACCTCGACCTTGCATACAGCCTCATCCCCGGCACGCACCGCCTGAACCTGCACGCTATTTACCTTGACAGTGATACGGCCATCCCGCGCAATGAAATTTTACCGGAGCACTTTGCAACATGGGTGGACTGGGCAAAGGCGAACAACCACGGTGTTGACTTTAACCCGACGTGCTTTTCCCACCCGATGGCTGACGATGGGTTTACACTGGCTCATGCAGATAAAGGCATACGCGAGTTCTGGATTGAACACTGTATTGCCTCGCGGGAAATTGGCGATTATTTCGGGCGCGAACTGGGCACCCCGGCTGTCACCAATGTGTGGATTCCCGACGGCTACAAAGACACCCCGGTAGATAGACTGGCCCCCCGTGAACGGCTGGCAGCGGCGCTGGACAGGATTTTTGAGAAGCCGCTGCAACATAATCTGGACGCGGTAGAGTGCAAGCTGTTCGGCATTGGCTCGGAAAGCTATGTGGTCGGCTCCCATGAGTTTTATATGGGCTATGCGATGAAAAACCAGACGCTGCTCTGCCTGGATGCAGGCCACTTCCACCCGACAGAAATGATCTCGGACAAGATTTCGTCGGTGATGCTGTATGTGCCGGAACTGCTGCTGCACGTCAGCCGGGGCGTGCGCTGGGATAGTGACCATGTGGTGACGTTATCTGACGAGTTGCAGGCCATTATGCAGGAACTCGTGCGCGGCAACTTCCTGGAGCGTACACACATCGGCCTCGATTTCTTCGACGCGAGTATTAACCGGGTGGGAGCATGGACGATTGGCACACGCAACGCAATCCGGGCGCTGCTGCTGGCCCTGCTGGAACCCCGCGACCTGCTCCAACAGTATGAAGATGAGGGCAATTACACCGCTCGGCTGGCACTGCTGGAAGAACTGAAGGGGCTGCCATTCGGTGCCGTGTGGGATATGTACTGTCATCAGCAGGGTGTGCCGGTGGGCATGGCGTTCATGGATGAAATCAACACCTATGAAAATACGGTTCTCGCGGAGCGTGTGTAGATGGCACGGCAAACCGTCATAGCGGTAGACCTCGGCGCAGAATCCGGGCGGGTGATGGCCGTTCACTATGACGGCGCACGCTTCGAACTCGAAGAACTGCACCGCTTCCCGAACCCGGTCACAGAGGTACACGGCACGCTCTACTGGGACATCCTGCACCTGTGGCGCAATATTCAGGAAGGCATTCAAAAGGGCCTGCAATACCAGCCACTCAGCATTGGCGTGGATACCTGGGCCGTAGATTTTGTGCTGCTGGACGAGGCGGATAACCTGCTCTCGAACCCGGTGATGTACCGCGACAGCCGCACTGACGGCATGATGGACGCCGTATTTGCGAAAGTCCCGAAGCACGAGGTGTTTGCGCAGACAGGCATTCAGTTTATGCAGCTTAACACACTCTACCAGATGATGAGCATGGCAGAGGCAAAATCGCCGCTGCTGGGGCACGCCGCCACCTTCCTGACCATACCGGATTTGCTCAACTACTGGCTGACGGGCAAAAAAGTCTGCGAGTTCACCAACGCTACCACCACGCAGATGTACAACCCGGCGACGGGCACATGGGCAGCGGATATGCTGGAACAACTCGGCATCCCAGCGCACATTTTCCCGGAGGTCGTGCCACCCGGTACCCGTCTGGGCGAATACGAAGGTGTGCCGGTGGTAGCCCCCGCCACCCACGATACGGGTAGTGCTGTGGCCGGGGTTCCAACAGAAAGCGCAAACTACGCCTACGTCAGCAGCGGTACATGGAGCCTTGTGGGTGTGGAAGTCGATGATGCGGTCATCAACGACGAGAGCTTTGCTGCCAATGTCACGAACGAGGGCGGTCTGGATGGCACCTATCGCCTGCTTAAAAATGTAATGGGCCTGTGGGTCTTGCAGCAGTGCCGCGCCACATGGGCCAGTGACGGCCAGGACTACACTTACGCGCAACTGGTCGCACTGGCACAGGAAGCCGAACCGCTCAAATTTGTCGTGGATGTGGATGACCCGCGTTTCCTCACTGCCGGCAACCATCCACAGCATGTGCAGGACTGGTGTGCAGCGCATAACCTGCCCGTGCCACAGAGCCACGGCGAAATTGCCCGCTGCGTGCTGGAAAGTCTCGCGCTCAAGTACCGGGGCGTGATTGATAACATCCAGCGTATTTCCGGGCGTGAGATTGACGTGATTCATATTGTGGGCGGCGGCACACAGAACGAACTGCTCAACCAGTTTACCGCGAATGCAACCGGCAGAACCGTTATTACCGGGCCGGTGGAAGCGACCGTGCTTGGCAATGCCGCCGTGCAGTTCATGGCGATGGGCGCACTGGAAACCATCGCCGACGCCCGGCGCGTGATTGCCAGTATGGGCGTCACACAGACGTACCAGCCGCAGGATATTGCACAGTGGGACGCAAAATATCACGCCGTTTTCGGCAGCGCAGTGTAGGGGTGTAGCACGCCGCTAGCGGAATACAATACCGTGGTCAGGTTATTGGCGGCGGACGGCCAGAAGGCCGTCCCTACAAAGCCAATTTGAACTGTAGGGACACGCTTCTGCGTATCCGCCCAACACACGTACCACGGTTCTGCGCCCCCTGATATGAATTTACGGATGGACACTAACTTAACCACACACAAAAGGGGAACATCAATTACATGGAATTTTTCAAACCCGATGAATACCGGCACGTCAACCATGCGTGGGACGACGCACACGCCGCCACACTGGACGCGGTAGACCGGCTGGTGTATCGCTCCAACATTCTGGGCGATGACCAGCGCATCACCAACACTGGCGGCGGCAATACATCCTCCAAAATCATGATGAAAGACCCACTCAGCGGCGAAGAAGTGGAAGTCATGTACGTCAAGGGCAGCGGCGGCGACCTGCGCACGGCAAAACGCGCTACCTTCGATTCGCTGTATATGTCTGATCTGCTGGCGCTCCGCGAGATTTACCAGAACGACCCCGACGCCGGACTGAAAACCCCGGCAGAAGACCGCATGGTATCACTGTATCCGCACGCGGTGTACAACCTGAACCCGCGTGCAGCGTCAATTGATACCCCGCTGCACGGATTTATCCCGTTCTGTCATGTCGATCACACACACCCGAACGCCGCTATTGCGATTGCCGCGTGCAGCAACGGCAAGCAGCTCACCGAGGAAATCTACGGCGGGGAAGTTGCCTGGGTAGACTGGCAGCGCCCCGGCTTTGATCTTGGCCTGCTGATGCAGCACACCATCGAAGAAAACCCCGGCATCGTCGGCATTATGATGGGCGGGCACGGCCTGATTAACTGGGCCGACGACGATAAAGAATGCTACGAACTCTCGCTGACCCTGATTGAGAAAGCCGCCCGCTACCTCGAAGAACACGACCTGGGCGAACAGACCTTCGGCGGCGCGAAGTACGCTGCCCTTGCTGATGAAGCGAGTAAATCTGTACTTGTAGAGATTCTGCCGAAACTGCGCGGGATGGTCTCGAAGCAGAATAAGTTCATCGGCACAGTGCAATACGACGATGCTATTCTGGAGTTCGTCAACAGCGCCGACGCCGCACGGCTGGCGGAACTGGGCACCTCCTGCCCGGATCACTTCCTGCGCACCAAGATCAAGCCGCTGTTCGTGGACTGGAACCCGCAGTCCGGGGACACAGCCGCCCTGTTAGACATGCTGCAAACCGGCATTGAGCAGTACCGCAGGGACTACGCCGACTACTACGAAGCCTGCAAAGACGATGCATCGCCCGCCATGCGCGACCCGAACCCTCGCGTGATTTTGATTCCGGGCGTGGGCATGATCGCCTATGGCAAGAACAAGAGTGAAAGCCGCGTGACAGCCGAGTTCTACAACAACGCCGTGGCTGTGATGCGCGGGGCCGAAGCCGTCGGGGAGTATGTCGCGCTGCCACGTCAGGAAGCCTTCGACATCGAATACTGGGCACTGGAAGAAGCCAAACTCCAGCGGATGCCGAAGGAAAACGAACTGGCCCGTAATGTGGTGGTGGTCATCGGGGCCGGGAATGGCATCGGCAAAGCAACGGCGCATCGTGTGGCGAAGGAAGGCGCACATGTCGTCTGTGCAGACCTGAAAGCCGAAGCTGCACAGGCCACCGCCGACGAACTCACAGCGATTTACGGTGTGGGCATTGGCGTTGCCGGTTCCGGCATTTCTGGCAGTGGCCCGGCTATTGGCCTGAGCGCGAACATCACAGATCGTGAGAGCGTGCGGGCGATGTTTAACGAGGTGCTGCTGGCTTATGGTGGCATTGACAATGTGATTGTGACGGCTGGTGTGTTCGTCGCGCCGGATAAAACCGGGCACGTCACGGATGAGCAGTGGCGTTTTACATTTGACGTGAATGTACTGGGAAACTACATCGTAGGTGATGAAGCTCGTTACATCTGGGAGTCACAGGGGTTGCGTGGCTCACTGGTGATAACCACCAGTGTGAATGGCGTCGTTTCCAAGAAGGGATCCATTGCCTACGACTCCAGTAAAGCCGCTGCCAACCACGTGCTGCGTGAACTTGCCGTGGAACTTTCGCCGCTGGTACGTGTGAATGGGCTGGCCCCGGCCACTGTGGTCGAGGGAAGTACCATGTTCGGGCGTGAGCGCGTCATCAGTTCACTGACGAAATACAACATCGACTTCAGCGAGGATGAGGAAACCGAAGCCCTGCGCAGTAAACTGGCTGACTTCTACGCCACGCGCACACTCACAAAGCGCCCCATCACACCCGACGACCAGGCAGAAGTGGCCTACCTGCTGAGTACCG
>JBCCQC010000410.1:0-4921 GCA_039024535.1 Chloroflexota bacterium | reverse complement strand
GTAACCACCGGGTCTTTATCTTCGACCAGGCATTCTACAAAGTGTTCAATCTGTAGAATGCCTGGTCGAAGATAAAGACCCGGTGGTTACCCCGGCAGATGCGCGTGCGGCCCTGCAAGCGACGCTCGCGGCGACGATCAGCCAGCACGAGGGGCGTATTGTGTACGTGAACGAGGTTCAGTAGCAAATGCATAAATGAGACATTTGCACTACGCCTGACCCGCCCGGGTTATGCTACTGTGTTGTGTAGACATTCAACTGAGCTTGTGAACAGGGAACTTCATGACGATACGGCTGGGACGCGATATTTGCAGTAACGAGGCAGAAGCCAGCAAGCGTGAGTGGCTGGTAACGAACGGGATTGGCGGTTTTGCATCGGGCACTATCGCCGGGATGTCCACACGGCACTATCACGGGTTACTGGTGGGGGCGCTAACCCCACCACTGGGTAGAACCGTGCTGGTTACGCGGCTTGACGAAACCGTCACGTACAACGGCGTACGCCACGAAATTTTCAGCAATCGCTGGGATGCCCGGATTACAGTTCCAAGGGGCTACCGCTACGCCGAACGGTTCGAACTGCGGGGCACCACCCCGGTGTGGCAGTATGCTATTGCCGATGCGCTGGTAGAAAAATCCATCTGGATGCAGCCAGGCGCCAACACGACTTACGTGCGCTACAGGGTATTGCGAGCCGGTGGCACCCTGTCTTTTTCGATTAAGGCTCTTGTCAACTATCGCAACTTCCACGGCGGCACCTACGCCAACAACTGGCAGATGCAGTTACAGCCCGTTGACGGCGGTATGAAAGTGGAGGCGTTTGAAGGTGCAGTGCCGTTTTACGTCCTCAGCGACAACGCACAGACCGAACTGCATCACGAGTGGTATCGCAGCTACTACCTGAGCACAGAGGCATACCGTGGCCTGAGCACCCATGATGACAATCTGTACGTTGGCGCTTTTACCGTAGATGTGGAACCGGGCGCAGCGTTTACGATGGTCGCCACAACAGAGGCAAATGCGCCTCTGGACGCCGACACCGCCTATGAACTGCGCCGCGAACACGAAACCAATCTGCTGGCGCAGAGCAAACTCACCGACGAATCCGCAGAAATCCAGCAGCTTGTACTGGCTGCCGACCAGTTTATCGTAGATCGTAACGTAGAAGGTATTCAAGGAAAGTCTGTGATAGCCGGGTACCACTGGTTTGGCGACTGGGGCCGCGACACTATGATTAGCCTGCCAGGACTCACACTGAGCACAGGACGTTACGAAGTTGCCGGGGGCATTCTGCGCACGTTCGCACGGTATGTTGATATGGGAATGCTGCCAAACCGCTTCCCGGATTCCAGCGAAACGCCCGAATACAACACGGTTGATGCTACACTGTGGTACTTTGAGGCGATCCGCGCCTACTACGCCGCCACACAGGACGAACAACTGCTGGCAGACCTGTACCCGGTCTTGCAGGACATCATCGACTGGCACCGGCGCGGCACTCGCTACAACATTCACATGGACGAGGCCGACGGCCTGATTTATGCCGGTGAACGCGGTGTGCAGCTCACATGGATGGACGCTAAAGTGGGTGATTGGGTCGTCACACCGCGCACTGGCAAACCGATTGAGGTCAACGCACTGTGGTATAACGCGCTGCTATTCATGGCAGATGTGGCGATATTACAGAAAGATACTGACAGCCAGAAAGCATATATTACGCAGGCAGAACAGGTAAAAGCCAGCTTTGCCCGCTACTGGAACGCTGACGCCGATTATTGCTACGATGTACTGGATGGCCCCGATGGTGATGACCTGAGCCTGCGCCCGAATCAGCTTTTTGCGGTATCGCTGCATCACAGCCCACTCTCCGCAGAGCAGCAAAAAGCGGTTGTCGATGTGTGTGCGCGGCAATTGCTCACCTCACACGGGCTGCGTAGCCTTGCCAGCAACCACCCGGACTACATCGGCACATACGGTGGCAACAATGTTAAACGCGATGCTGCCTACCATCAGGGGACGGTGTGGGGATGGTTGATTGGCCCGTTTGTAGAAGCCCACCTGCGTGTATATGGTGATAAAGCTGCTGCACGGTCGTTTCTGGAGCCGTTGATTGTGGATCAGATCGCTGCCGGGTGCGTGGGTAGCCTGAGCGAAATTTTCGACGGTAATGCTCCGTTTGAGCCGCGCGGGGCCGTTGCACAGGCGTGGAGTATTGCTGAGGTTCTGCGGACTTACCTGCTCACCCGCGACTGACCGCGTTGTTTTGACCCATACTGGCCGGTGCGTGCCGGTAACAATGCCGCGCCAGTTTTAATCTTCCTTTTATAAAGTAAACGCTGTTAACCTATTGACAGATTCGATAAACACTGTAAACTTAAAGTATCAAGTAAACAGCGTTAAGTGAATCCGAATGCCAAGAAGACGCCAGATCGAACTAAACGAAGCCACCCGTGAAGAAATCAAAGCAACAGCACGGCAGCTAATGGCAGAAAAAGGGACGGCAGGGTTAAGCCTGCGTGCCATCGCACGCAACATGGACATGACCGCCCCGGCTCTCTATCACTACTTTGGTTCGCTGGATGACCTGATTACCGCACTTATTCTGGATGGCTTTAACGGCTATGCAGACTATGTTCAGCATCAACGCAACGAGGCCGCTGCCGCTGGCATGTCAATTCCGCAGCAGATTTTTGTTGCGATGATGGCTTACCGTGAGTGGGCCGTTCAACATCCCGTCGACTTCCAGCTTCTATACGGCAATCCTATCCCCGGCTATCAGGCTCCAACCGAGATTACCACACCGGCAGCTACCCGGATGGGCCAGGTTTTCATGGAGTTGCTGATGCCAGGGTTAGAAACCGGGGAGATCAGCATTCCAGAACCACAGCGCACAGTTCCGGCGCAGGTGAAGGCACACTACAGCAATAAGTATGGTATGGAAGGCGAAACCAGAGCGATCTTACACATGATGAACCAGATGTGGAGCTTTATGTTCGGGCTGGTGGCGCTGGAGATATACAACCATACGACACCGGTTGTCGGGGATGCCGTAGCGTTTTATGAACAGGCCACACGCAGCCATTTGCAACTGATGGGCATCAAGTTGGATTAACAGTGTAAAAATATATTAACACTGTAAAACCAATCACGATTTCGTCCGTATAGACATCAAACGACACGAACACAGCCGAATTAAAAATCAGCCGAACGCTGCACAGGGTTCAGGTGTGTTCAAATCGTCCAGTTAAAAGTCAACAGCATTGAAGAAAGGCAGAACATCATGGCAGTAAGCAGACGGAGTTTTCTGAAAGGGCTTGGTGCGGGAATCAGCGTACTGGTTGTGGGTGGTGGTGTCTATCGCGCAGCAGATCAGGGTGTGTTTAGCGCAGGCAATGGCCCGGCCTATGAGCCGTGGGAAACATGGCGGACAGACGAGGCAGAAGGGGCACTGCGGCTGGTACAGTCCGGCATTCTGGCTTCGAACCCGCATAACACCCAGCCGTGGTTGTTTTCTCTGAGTGGTAATCGCATTGAACTTTATGCAGATACCGGGCGTCATCTGGGTGCAATGGATCCATATTTGCGGGAGATGCATATCGGGCTGGGTTGTGCAATAGAAAATATGATGCTCACGGCAGCAGCAACCGGCTATGATGCACAGCTTACTGTAGAGAACGGTGAACTGATGCTCACACCAGAACAGCCACAGGTTGAGAAAGTAGCCACCATTACCCTTGCACCGGCAGATACAACGCCGTCTGCACTTTATGATGCAATCCCGAATCGACATACAAATCGTTACAACTATGACAGTAATCGAACCGTGGCATCATCACTGCTTGACGATATGGTGCAACTTGCAGAAACCGAACGCGACGTAAAGCTGTTCACCTATCAGAAGGGCAGCAATGAATTTCAGAAAATGGCAGATGCAACAATTGCTGCAACGGCAACAATTATCACAGACCATGATATGGCCCACGATAGTTTCGCATGGGTGGATACAAACTGGCGAGAGGTTCAGGAAGAAAAAGATGGCCCGTACATTGATACAGGTGGTGTGTCTGCACCGTTGCGTGCCGTGGTGAAAATGCTGCCCCCGATATCCCAGCAGACATTTGACGAGGGTTGGCTTGCCGGGACAGAAACTGCGCTACAAAACACGGATGTTGTTGGTTTTATTGCAGTCCGTAGCCTGTATGACCGGGCAGGGGCTATCCGTGCTGGTCGTGCATGGCAGCGAATGCATCTCTGGGCAACTGCAAACGACATGGCTATGCAACCCATTAACCAGTTACCAGAAGTTGCAGACCGTGAGCGCCAGCTTAACCAGACGCCAGCAACATCTCTGCTGATGGACTCCCTTACACAGGATGCCTCATGGCGTCCAACCTTCGCGTTCCGCATGGGATACCCCATCAATGATGTACTGCCATCCTCGCGGCGGCCTGTGGATGAGGTACTGCTCTAGAGACAAACATTAACCGGCTCACAATCCAATATTTCGACAAACTGAGCGTAAATCCGCTCAGAGCGGTGGCGGCATGTCTGTCGCCACCAGAAAAGGAGAACAATACACATGAAGAAAATTGTCATGGTCACAGGGGCGACCAGCGGCATCGGCAAGGCCACTGCTGCTGCCATCGCCAGCCAGAACCATACCGTGCCACACACTTACGACACAGACATGCAGGATCGTCTGTGGCAGGTAAGTGCAGCACTTGTGGGCATCGGGTCGAACTCGACAGAGAAACGGGAAGATCGACATGGCTGAAACAATCACCAACAACATGACCGGAGAAGTCATCACATTTCTGGAACGGACACCCGATCTGCTGAAATTCGAGGATACGCTTCCGGGCAACATGAGCGGTGTCCCATCACATATCCACGACCGGCAAACCGAGACGTTCACGGTGCT
>JBCCQC010000409.1:0-4931 GCA_039024535.1 Chloroflexota bacterium | reverse complement strand
ATGAAGTGCGGGCCTACCTGTATGCAGCCGGGGAAAAAACACTGGTGAAGGGGCTGACGAACCCGGACTTCGCGCTGTTCATTGAGCAGGAACTGGAAAGCTACCTCGGCATCGAAGACCGCCCGGTACATGGTGAGTTTGGCAAAGTATGAATCTGCTGCACAGCATCGCTCTGCGCTAGAATAGGTATATAACTGACTGACAGAGGGAGCGACTATCATGCCAATTGACGACAGCGTTCGGGAGCGGCCCTGCCTTCACTGTGGCAACAGAGATTTTACATGGGCCAACGTGACGTACTTTCGTGGTGGCGATAAAGAGGGCAACGTCCAACTGCGCGAGAAAAACCCGGAGCCACCCCCGCGTGAGATCGTGGGAGCGGTGTGGAATGCGTTTTTACGGGAGCCGCTGCTGGCCCGCAAATGTAACATGTGTGGCAATGTGCAGCTTTTTACCGCAGAGGAAAACTCATGAGTGTGGATGCAGCCCACCGCAAGAAGCCCTGCCCCATCTGTGACGAAACCGACTACGAATGAGGCAAAGCCACCCCACTGGACAGGCACGATGAGCCCCTGAGTTCTATGTCTGGATAGGGAGATGCTGCTGCTGCGGTTTGAGGTGCAGAAGCCGAAAAACGAGGACGAGGATAGGGCATAACAGGCAGAACGGGAGGGGAAAGCGCCCTGCCTGTAATGATTCACCGTGTTTAACGGTCTACGAAGCGGTAGCCCACCCCGCGTGACGTGACAATATACTCCGGGCGGGTGGGGTTGACCTCCACCTTTTGCCGCAGATAGTGGATGTACAGCTTGAGGCTGTCAATAGCGTCACCGTATTCATCGCCCCATGCCTGCGTGACCAGTTCGTTACGTGGCACCACGCGCCCCGCATTGCGCACCAGCACACCCAGCAAATTGAACTCCTTCGGCGTCAGGTGCTTCAGTTCGTCGCGCACCTTCACCTCACGGTTCATAAAGTTGATGCGGAATTCACCGTTATTGAACGCCAGTTCCTCGCTCACGTTGGGGCGGGGGCTGCGCCGCAGGTGCGCCCGCACACGGGCCACCAGCTCTTCGTTGTTATACGGCTTTACCACATAGTCATCTGCGCCCATTTCCAGGCCGCGCACCACATCGGTGGTTTCATCGCGGGCGGTGAGGAAGATAATCGGCACGTCAGACATCTCTCGCAGGCGTTTGCACACCTCCCAGCCGTCCATATCTGGCATCATAATATCCAGCAGCACCAGGTCTGGCTGATGACGATACGCCAGCCGCAGACCTTCCTCCGCACTATACGCCTTGACCACCTCATAGCCCCGGCGATCCAGCAAAATGCCGATCAACTGGACTGTTGTTTCTTCGTCGTCACTGACGAGAACTTTTTCACTCATCTACAAACAAACCTCACGGATTGATTTTTCGGTTCGTATGTCATCGGTTTGTGACATCTGCTGTCACAAACTTTTAACTTTCAATATTCTAACCGAAAGATTCGGTAAGGGTCAACGAAAGGCCACCTGTTCGCGGGTAATTTAACATATTTTTTATATTCTGCACAATTAACGTTGAGGTAACGTTCAGTAGAGGTTGGTGAATCGTTTGGGCGCGACGGTTCGCGCCCGGATGAGGCAGGGTGAAGCTAACGGAACAGGTGTGCTACATACGTCCGGCGACGCCATCCACCTGCTGCATCAGCATCAGTTGTTGTTCCCAGTGGTGGATGAAAAAGACCTGAATTGCCCGTTCCACCGTGTACACATCATTCTTACCGGGGTGCGGCACGTCCTTACTCAGGGCGTCTATCGGTATGGTGCGCACAAACTCGATGATTTCCTGTTCCTGCTTGCGAACACCACGCACGGTGACTTCTACGAGGCGCTTCTGGAACGCCCAGCGTGCAATAGCATCAAAAAACCCGACCATGCTGCGCGATACCTGTATGGGGTACCCATTGGAGGCTGCCCGAATCATCCACAGCATAGCGCGATCAAACATATGCAGGCGGGCCAGCATCACGGCCAGCGACTGCCCGTTGTAACGCGGCGAATAGTGATGTGATTCCGGTAGTTGTTCTGCAATATGCAGCACCGCGCGGCGTACCTCGCGCACGCGGTCTGCTACCTGTTCCCGTTCGTCGGTGCCATCCAGGTAAATAAACTGCTCGTCCATAACATTTAAGCCTCAATAATCTAATTCTCATTAAAGATAGTACGCAGTTATGGAGAACACGTCAACCAGATAGGATTGTGTCTTTCGCAGTTGGGGGCATCTCCTCATAATCGGGCGGCTCATCGGAGGAGGATTTTATGCGTTTGCGCCGTTTTGCGATCACACTGCTGATGCTGTTTGCCGGGTTTGCCGTACGGCTCGCACTGCACGCCTTTCATGGTCTGGAAGGCGACGATGCGTTCAGCCTTGCACTCAGCCGCACCCCCACGCCAGACCTGATACGCGGCCTCATGCGCCTCGAACTGGATGTACATCCGCCGCTGCATTTTCTGGCACTTAAAACATGGGTGGCCGTCGCCGGGGAGTCGCTGCTGGCGCTGCGTTTGCTGAACATCCTGCTGGACGTGCTGACGGGTGCGCTGATGGTGCGGCTGGCGCGGGGTAATGTGCTGGCGGCGCTGTTATGGGCGGTGGCCCCACTGCTGATTTTCGGGGGATGGCTGGCACGCATGTATACGCTGCTGGGCCTGCTGGTGATGCTGGCGGCAGTGTGTGCGTTGCAGGCCACACGCGGACGCTTTCTCCTGTGGGTGGTACTGGCAGCGGTGGCGGCTCTGGCAGCGATGTATACGCATATTCTGGGTGTGGTGGCATATGGTGCGGCGGGTGTGGTGCTGTTTTTCTGCGCGTGGGGCAACCGGCGCAGGCTGGCCGCTGTGGTTATCGCGTTTGCTGTGGCCGGAGCCCTGTATCTACCGTTTGCGCTGCCTGCCTACAATATCATGGCCGCCGGGGGCACACTCGGCGCAGAGGTGAACCCGGCCAATACGGTCACGGCTGTGGATGTGCCATTTGCAGTGGTGAATGCCGCGTTTTTTCACCGGCTGGATGTTGTGGCGTGGCTGCTGCCGCTGGTGCTGGTACTGCTCAGCGTAGCGTATGTGCGTTCGTGGCGGCAGACGTGGCCGGTGTTCACATTGTTCTGGGTGATGGCTGTAGGGTTTGTGATACTGGGCGCCGGGGCCGGGTTATTCAAGCCGCGCTATCTGGTAGCACTGGCTCCGGTAGCGATTGTATACACCGTTTACCCGGCAGAATTTTTAACGCGAAGGCGCAGAGACGCAGGGACGCAGAGTCCCCTCCCCGTGGCGGGGAGAGAATACAGGGGAGAGGTTGTAAAATGGATAATCTCTGTGCCTGTATTGATAGGAATGGTTCTCGGTTTATGGCAGAACCTGCACTATGGCTGGCGCGATGACTGGACGGCGGCAGCGTACTACATGCAAACCTATTCTGTGCCGGGGGATGCAGTGCTGGTGGTGCCGGACTGGGGCCAGGAGGCGATGCGCTACCACTATAACGGCGTGGCTCCGGTACGCGGATTTTTCCCACAGATTGTGCCGGGGCTGGATCTGGATGCGGCGTTTGGTGCGTATGTGGCGGAGCATGAGCGCGTGTGGCTGGTGCGCTATCAACCGGAAGTGAGCGACCCGGATACACTGGCGCGAGACTGGCTGGCCGCACGTGGCGCGACGATAACCACAATTTTCCCCGCAGGCATGGAAATTACGCTGTTCGATCTGTCGCCGGTGGGGGAAAGTCTGCCAGAGGTAGCACGTCCGCTGGATGTGCAGTTCGGTGAGGTGCTGGCCCTGCACGGCGTGACATTGCCGGACGGTATGACCACCCCGGCGGTGAATACACGGCTGTATGATGAAAGCGGGCGGGTACTGGTGGCGCTCCACTGGGAGCCGTTACAGCCGAACGTTGTAGAGATGCCGCGTGTCCGCCTCACGGATACGTTCGGGCAGGTGTATGGGGGCTCGCTGGAACCGGCAAATGGTGTGCTGGCGCAGCACCCGGCAGCAACATGGCAACCCGGAGAAATCATCACCGTGACATATGACATCAACCTGAACCCGGAGACTCCCCCCGGCACGTATAACATAGAAGTGATGGTGCTGGACGAAACCGGCGCTCCCCTGACAACGACTGGCGCAGATGCAGGCGAGTTCTGGGCGGTGGCGGGGCAGGTGCGCGTGGAATAAGTTCAGAACAAAATCTGTTAGATGTGATGTAATTACTCACAACCTTGTATATAATTATGGTACACTACTTGTGATGAACATCAGAACAGGTGTTAGAAAACTCATGCCATCCAGCGAAAAAACACTACAGTTCCCGGCGAACAGAGGCATCAAAACAGATCCCCGCAATTACGAGGCGCTCGTCAATGTTCGTACCTCACTCATCCATATGGAAGATCTTTATCGAATGTCGAATGATGGCCGCATCCTGACTGCAATTGATGCCTTGAAAATCGTTGAAAACATGTATCGAACCAATGCAATCATCTCTGGCACTGCCGACAGACTGCAAAAAATGTATCAGCCAGAAGAGCCTGCATTGATGCTCATATAAATTGACTTCTACTATTCAACCACGGTATAGTAGATTAATCGTTCTACAGTTTCGAAAAGGGTTGTGCTTATGAGTATGCTGGAACGTCATCAGAAGTTAGCCAAACTACGTGATGCAATTAATCTTGTTGAAGAAATCTACCAACAAACGGGTGCGCCACATCTCCTCGCTACGGCAAATTCTTTGAGAAATGCTATTGAAAATCAAAAGGCAGAAAACATCGAAGCGGAAATCGCAGACTACGCAAACGCCTATAAGATGATTTCTAACGGGGATCGCGTTGTTTTCTGGCTGGAAGACCGCCTCCGCGAAAATAAGCAGGACGATACACTTTTCGAT
>JBCCQC010000408.1:0-4937 GCA_039024535.1 Chloroflexota bacterium | reverse complement strand
ATACAAGAGCAAGTAGGAGTGCTGCATTACCCCCGAGGCTTCCAACTACGTCACTCATTATATTCACACTTTCAATCTATGGTATCTTTACGTTCTCCACGACCAATATATAACAATTATGTAATGTTATGAGTTTAAAATCTGATTAATTGAAGAATTTTTATCACTTTTTTTAGATAGTCTATTACTCAGTCATAGGTATCATCAATCGGAAGATGGCACCCTTGCCGGGATTGCTGGAGACGATGATGGTGCCATTGTGCCGTTCGATGACGCGGCGCACATAGGCAAGGCCCATGCCCACCCCGGTTTCATAACGCTGCATGGCGCGGTCTGTGCGGTAGAACGTCTGGAAAATGTGTGCCTGCCGGTCTTTCTGGATGCCCATGCCGGTATCCGTCACCGTGATGGTGGCAACTTCATCATCGGTGTTCAGGGAGATTTTGACCACGCCGCCCGCCTTCGTATATCGGATGGCGTTGTCCAGCACTTTTTCCAGCGCCTGCTGGATATGCGTGCGGCTGGCGTAAACCGGGACACGCCCCGGTGGTACATGGACGTGGCAGGTCAGGTCGTGGGTGGCGGCCCGTGTTTTGAACACTGTGCCGGTTTCTTCGGTCAGTCTGGCGAGGTCAAAGGTTTTGAAGGTGTACGTGTGTTCCGCTTCCAGCCGCGAATATTCCAGCATCTCCGTCACAACGTTCGTAAGCGTGCCGATGGCTTCAGAAACAGTCGCCATCCGTTTTTCCATGTCCGCCATATGCGCTGTGGAGAGATCATGTAGCGCCCCGAATTCACTGGTTTTTGCCATATCCTTCCTGTAGCGTTCCATCTTCATATAACACAGATCCAGCGTGGACTGCACGATGGTGATAGGGGTGCGCATGTGGTGTGATGTGTTCGAAATAAACTCATGCATCAGGTCGTTGCGCTTGCGCTCAATATCCAGTTCCAGCGCGTGGCGCTCTGCCAGCAGGGTATCGGTAATATCACGCCCTTCCGGGATGAGCAGATAAACGTCGCCGTTTTCATCCATCAGTGGGCTGAGCGAGAAGTCCAGCGTAATGGTGTGACCACTGCGTGATTGTATTTCGACGTTATAACGAATGAACTGCCCACCAGCAGCCTGCCCGATGGCGTTCTTGAGGCGCTGCGGGTCTTCTGGATCTCCGTAGATGAAGGGGACTTCCCAGAACGGCTTGCCCACAACATCCGCTAACTGGACACCCCAGAATGTGAGCGCAGCCTGGTTTGCTTCCAGTAAAATACCATCCGGGTTAAGCAGCGCGATAAGCTGGAATGTCTCATCAAAGATAGCATGAAAGCGTTGTTCACTTTGCTCCACGCGGTTTTTCATACGCTGGTAGTGGTCATGCCGCTGGATGATGAGCAGGATAAGGGGCAGTGTGATGGTGTGCAGGGCCAGCAGGGGTAGGAAGATGTTGTTGAAGAGAAATGTAGTTGAAATACCGGGGATGAGCCATACGGTAAACAGCGCATTGAGTGCTGTTACGCCAATAATGAGCGGGATAACGTCGCGGTAGCGCGGGAAGGCCCCCTTGCGCCACAGGTAGTATATGCTGCCGAATACCAGCCCGGTGAACAGCGTCACCACACCGGCCAGCATCCCTGCCCCACCGATTGAGATACGGTACAGTGCAACAGGTACCAGCGCCACGGCCCCACCCTGCCACCCCGCCAGCAGTGCAGCAGCAAAGATCATGACCACGCGGGCATCCAGAATGATGCCGGGGGCAACCGTCAGCGGATTCAGCATATTGACGACGGCAAACAGCCCGAACAACAAACCGGTGGTAACCCGGCGAAGGGCAGGCGCCCACAACTGCTGACGATCAATCACAATACCGTACAGGTAGGTGAGTGCAATGAGGATAGCAATGTTACTGCCGATACTTCCAGCTATTTCCTGCATGAGATGTTAGCCTCGTTGTAATCGGTAGCAAAGGTTGGAACTTAATATTTAAATAAATATTGAATAAAGCGACTATGGAATCTTATTTTAATATCAATGCCGTGTGATTACCAGTGATGCGTGTCATATTCATGCATGACACAAACGCTGTGTTATGATACTATTTCGCTCTTCATGACAAAATTCGTGTAAATAGTTTACATTTACATCTTTTCGTGGTATACCTGAAAAATGTAAATGGCAAAAATGCATCGTTATTTCTATAGTTCCGGGTGGGCATTTTGAAAGATAAGAAACCGTCTATTGAGACGACAATCCGCCAGATGAAGATTGATGACACCGCCTGCCAGATGGCGATGCGCTATCATTTGAACCCGGCACGCCTTGAGGAAGACAATCATCACACCCGCACCGTGCGCGACCTGGCACGGGTGGTCATCGAGGAAAAGCGCTATCCAGAAACAGTAGGGGAATGGATAGCCATGGTGCTGCTGCACGGCCACACCGATAGCGTAAAAAAAATGCGCGAACACGCCCGCCGTGCCGCGCAGGTCAGCTATATGCAGGCAGAGCGGTGGCTGAACCTGATTGATCGCTCTCGCGCTGCATAATGACTGTGTAGCCCGCTAGGAGCCAACAATAAACCAGTGGTAAGCGTAGGGTTCCAGCACCACCTCGCCACCGGTAGATTTTTCCTCGACATTCAGCGCATTATAGTAATTCGCCTCCGGCAGTGTCACCGTCAGCGGCACAGCGGACAGATTGTGCAACGCCGCCATGCGGCCTGCTTCGCTCTGCCGCCAGAACGACAGCGATGACGCCGCGTGTGCATCCATCCACTCCATCGTGCCCCTCGGCAGCATCCCCTGAGTTTTACGCACATGCACCATATGCCGCACGGTATACAGCAGCGAATTCGGGTCGTCCATCTGCGCGGCCACGTTGACGGTCTGGTAGCCGTATTCGTCATCGTCAATGACCGGCGCATACAGGTTATCGGGCATGGTACTGCTGAACCCGGCGTTAAAGCTGCTGTCCCACTGCATAGGGGTGCGCACGCCGTTGCGGTCAAACAGGTTTACATTGTCGCCCATCCCGATTTCATCACCGTAGTAGAGCACCGGCGCCCCCGGCATGGTAAACAGCAGGCTGAACATTAGCTCAATACGGCGGCGGTCGTTCTCCATCAGCGGGGCCAGGCGGCGGCGAATGCCCATATTCAGGCGCTGGCGCGGCTCTGGCGCGTAGTGATCCCACATGAACTGACGGTCTTCTTCCGTAACCATTTCCAGCGTCAGTTCGTCGTGATTGCGTAAAAACGTGGCCCACTGGCAGTTAGACGGAATCGGCGGTGTATCTGCCAGGATGTTCACCACGTCAGTGCGGTCTGCAATAGCAACCGCTTTATACAGGCGCGGCATCACCGGGAAGTGAAACGCCATCTGGAACTCGTCGCCGTTGGCAAAGTACGGCAGCAGGTCGTGGGGCCACTGGTTGGCCTCACCCAGCAGGATGGTACCGGGGAAGTGCGTGTCCATATAGGCACGGATTTGCTTGAGGTAGGTGTGTGTTTCTGGCAGGTTTTCGCTGCTGGTGCCTTCACGTTCGTACAGGTAAGGCACGGCATCGGCGCGGAAGCCGTCGATACCCATTTCCAGCCAGTAGTGCAGCACCTTAATCATCTCGTCGCGCACGCGGGGGTTATCGTAGTTGAGGTCTGGCTGGCTGCTGTAAAAACGGTGCCAGTAATACTGTTCGCTGCCCTCGTCATAGGCCCAGTTGCTGCGCTCTGTGTCGGTAAAAATAATGCGGGCATCGCTGTATTTGCCGGGGTCATCCGTCCACACGTACCAGTCGCGCAGGGGGCTATCTTTACTGCGGCGGGCTTCCTTGAACCACGGGTGTTCGTCGCTGGTGTGGTTGAGCACAAGGTCGGTAATGACCTTCATGCCCCGGTTATGGATTTCTTCCACCGCCATTTTAAAGTCTTCCATCAGGCCGTACTGCTGGTGGATGCCGTAGTAGCTGGCAATGTCGTAGCCGTCGTCACGCAGCGGGGAGGGATACGTGGGCAGCAGCCACACCACATCCACGCCCAGCCACTGCAAATAATCTAACTTCTGCCGCAGCCCGTCGAAGTCGCCGTGGCCGTCGTTGTTCGCATCAAAAAAAGCCCGCAGGTACAGTTCGTAAAAAACCGCGTCGATGTGCCAGTTGGTTGCCATAGGATTCCTTTTCATTCCATAAGAGCCTATCCGAAAAATAAAATGCGCTTTGTGGGGGCGCAGCACTGCGCCCCTACCGTGAATTTATGGATAGACGCTAAGGCATACATTATGGAACAGATTATAGCAACCGCAGGCCACGCAACCACTGAACGAACGTAAATTTCGTGCGATTGGTTCGCGGGAGAGTTACCCTTTGCCGTCGCGGAGCTTCTGCGCAAATTCGTTCGGCATACCGTCAGCCGCTTCGATGGCAGTGGCGGTGCGCTCTACATCATATGGCACACGGATAAATTCAACGCTCAGGTCTTTGCCGTCTGCTGAGATCATGACATAGCACGCATCACGGTTGTTGTCTTTCGGCTTGCCCACACTGCCCGCATTGATGATATGCCGCCCGTCTGCCAGTGTTTTATGGTAGGGCAGGTGGGTATGGCCGCATACCAGCACATCGGCGTCAATGCCGTCCATCATGCGTGTGAAGTAATCGTCCGGGCGGTCTTCGTACATATACTCATTGATTTTGCGCGGGCTGCCGTGGACGAGCAGCATTTTCAGATCGCCTATCTGCACCGGGATATGTGCGTCCAGCGTGCGCAGGTAGGCTTTGTTGTCGTCGGTAGTGTGAATGTTCGTCCATGCAATCGACTGTTCGCCGCGTTTGCGGTCTTCATCTGTGGTGTAGGCGCAGCCGCAGTCCGGGCTGCTGACGCCCACGCCCTGGTCATAGTTGCCCATGATGGTGGGGATGTCACGCTCACGGATGGCCTTTACAACTT
>JBCCQC010000407.1:0-4943 GCA_039024535.1 Chloroflexota bacterium | reverse complement strand
TGCTGACTGCGCTCATGCTGGCGGTGCGCCTGGGCTACAGCGTGACGTACCCTGCACAGCCCGCCCCGGCGCTATTCACGCACCCGGACTGTGAGAATCCGTGCTGGCAGGGACTGCGTCCTGGTGACACGATGGATGATGTACTGAGCGTATTATATGAACTACAGGTTCCAGTAGACTCGGCTGATCTGCCGCAGAACACTGGCCCTCACGATACGAGTATAACTGTCGTCCACGAAGACGCATCCGGGCACATGCAAATGCTTGAGTTCGATTTTCGACTGGGAGGTGGTGATACACTTACATCTATTCATATTACCATGACGCGCATCTGCTTGCGTGATTTGATTGCCATATATGGCCTACCTGAAGCCGTTTTTATGATGCGGAATGGTAAATTCTCTGAGGTATATTATCACGGTGCGGCGCTATCCGGTGATATAACCCCCGGCAGACAGCAACATAGTCTGACACTTAGACAAGCAAGTGTAGTGAATTCCGCCTATTCGACACAGTATGAACTCATGACATGGCACAACATCCCAGAAGTGAACCTGTGGCATAAGTGTCCGTGAGAAAGCTATGTATAAACTGACGTTTCGTATAATTCTACCACTCGCCGCACTGCTGACCACGCTCACTATCGGCGTGCGTGCCGTCACCGGCATGATACACCCCATTTCGCATAACCCGGCATTCCTCACCCACCCGGACTGTAGCGGCCCGTGCTGGCAGGGGTTGCATCTGGGCAGCGCACAGGACGATGTGCTGGCCGTCATGGAAGACCCGTCCCTGCCGCTGAGTGAGGTGAATATTATGCGCCGGGGCAACCTCGCCGCCGATGTGAGTGCAATTTATACCCCGGCACCGGGCTATGACCAGCATGTGGAGATTCAGGTGCGTGACCGGGCCGTTTTTGTGCTGGAACTCTCGCAGACGCACATCTGCCTGCGCGATTTGCTGCGGGCACATGGCCGCCCACGGGCCGTTATCCTCTCGCCGGACGGTGAAATCAGTACAGTGTTGTACAACACGGGCATCATGCGGGCAACCGTGCTGCACGGGAAGCATCATAACACGGTGGGCGTGTACACTATTTCTATCAACTACCGCCGCCAGAACACCCGCCCACAGCGGTTTCACTGGCATCAAATGCCAGCGGCGAACCTGTGGCAGCCGTGCCCGTAGCAATTACCCGCTGCGATTGGACATGACCGCGCCCACTTCACGCAGGGAGAGCCACCACTGGTCTTCCGGGCGTTGATGGCGATCTGTACCCATGAGCATGGCAACTTCTTCCAGCGGCGTAAAGTGAACCCCACTCTGGATAAGGCCGATAGCAGCCCCGGCGGGGGTGGCTTTCTTCGCTTCCTCTGTGATGAACGTGATGCAATCGGCGGCAAGGCGTGTGGCCTGGATGCGATCATAAGGTGAGGGGTTGCCGCCCTGCTGCACATGCCCGAGGATGGACGTTCGCACGTCGAACAGTGCGCCGCTTTCTTTCTCGAACAGCGCACACATAAAGTCTGTGGTGTAGAGTGCATCCACGTTTTCGTTACGGATCATCAGGCCCACACGCTGGCCCTCGTTAAAGTCTTTGATGAGCCGGGTTACGTCATCCTGCAAATCCGTGAGTGTGACACCTTCTTCCGGCAGGTAAACGCGCTCTGCGCCAGTCGCAATCCCACTGAGCAACGCGAGGTAGCCGCTGTCACGGCCCATCACTTCCACCACGAACACGCGCCCGCTGGCAACTGCCGTTTGCTTGATTTTGTCGACATCCAGCACAATGTTATTGAGCGCGGTATCGGTTCCGATGCTGTGTTCGCTGCCGGGGAGGTTGTTGTTGATGCTGGCGGGCAGGCACACCAGCGGGATGTTGAGTTCTGGGTAGCGGTCGCGGTAGCTGTAGAGCCGGTGCATGGCACGGTACCCTGACCAGCCGCCAATCATCATCAGTGCGCCGATGTCGTTTTCGCGCAGGCGGGCCACAATATCGGGTATATCGGCGTCCGTGGGAACGTAACGGCTGGTTCCCAGATGCGCCCCGCCCATGCTCACCCAGCCAGAGGCGCTCATCCAGTCCATTCCCCCGGTTCTGCCATCCAGCAGGCCCTCAAACCCGTTGTTAATAGCAACAATGTGGTGCCCGGCGTGCATCCCCAGGCGCAGGGCCACACGCACTGCGGTGTTCATGCCGGGGGCGGGGCCACCCGCGTGCATCACACCGATGCGCAGCGGTTTGCTGCCGTTGGTGTCTGGTTTGCGGGCGCGGGTGATGATTTGCAGGTTGCGGTAGGCGATGGTAAAGCTGCCCCCGCGCAGTTTCATGGCTTCGTCGTATTCCTGTGCTTTGATGTGACGGGCGACGGCGTGCGTTTTTTCTACGCACTGCATCAGCGGGGAACGTACCACGCGGTGTTTGCGCAGCCCGATAAGCTGCGGTTCGCGTCCGGGCTGTGCGGTGAGCACTTCGTCCACGGCCACATAGCCAAGCTGGGTGCTCATGTAGCGCTCGAATGCGCTGGGGGCACCCCCGCGCTGCACGTGGCCGAGTACGGTCACGCGGGTGTCTTCGCCGATGCGGTCTTCCAGCACCTGCCGGACGTAATCGCTGGAGATGGGGTTGCCGTATTTATCCTGGGCACCCTCGGCAATCACTACAATACTGGCGCGGCGTCCCCGCTGGCGGCCATCGCGCAGCATGTCACACATTTCGGACTCCCAATCGTCAGATTCCGGCGGCGCTTCTGGAATCAGTACCCAGTTTGCGCCGGTGGCGATTGCGCTCATGAGGGCGAGGTAGCCACAGTTGCGCCCCATTACCTCAATGACGAAGCTGCGCTGGTGGCTGGAGGCCGTACTGGTGATGGCGTCGATGGCCTCGGTGATGCGGTGCAGTGCGGTATCCGCGCCGATGGTCATATCGGTACCGAACATGTCATTATCAATGGAGCCGACCATCCCGGCCATGATGAGGTGCGGGTGTTCGTCGGCTTTTTCGCGGGTGATCTCGCCCATTTCCACCAGTTCGTTTAATAGTTCCGGCCACTCCTGGCGGAAGATGTTCGCTCCCGTCAGGCTGCCGTCGCCACCGATCACAATAATGCGGTCAATGTCGCGCTCGATCAGGTTTTTCGCGGCCTGGCGGCGTCCGTCGCGCTCACGGAAGCGTTTACTGCGTGCAGAGCCGATGATGGTGCCGCCAAGATACAGAATGCCGCCCACATCGCCCCAGCTCATTTTGCGGATGCGGTCGCCGCCTTCTACCATGCCGCGATAGCCCTCGTAAATGGCGTACACGTCCACGCCGCGCTTGATGGCTGTGCGTACCACACTGCGTACTGCCGGGTTCATGCCGGGGGCATCGCCGCCGCTGGTGAGCACGCCGATGCTGCGCCGGGTTGATTCTCCTGCCATGTCATCTCTCCGTGTCTGTACGTTTGCGAATAACCATATCGTGAGGAAGCAAAAGTGCAACGGGTTTTGCAAAGTCTTAACGTTATGTGAGTTATCCCACAATATCCCAGATTTATCCCAAATTTTGTGATTGTGAAGCCAGTCACGAGTAAATTTTTTTTGAAAGTCTTAACGCGGGACGCTATAATGTCTTTCCATGCTGGCAACGTGGCGGCGTGGTTTCCCCCGTGCAATAGCCACACACTTTTTTTGAATACATCTTATTACGAAGCCGGTGAAATTCACTTTGCCGGAAAAATTTTTGAGAACGAGATTCCGTAAGGAGCGTAAAAAAGTATGAGCAAGTATTTCCGTTTTGTGCTGGTGCTGGCCGTGATGCTGGCGCTGGTCGTCCCGGCGATGGCGCAGGATGACATGATGGCATGGGAGTGCCCGGAAGGGTTTGAAGGCCAGACGCTGAGCGTGTTTAACTGGGCCACCTACATTGCCGATAACACCATCCCGGACTTTGAGGCGGCCTGTGGTGTGAGTGTGGACTATTCGATTTACGGCAGCGCCGATGAAGCCCTGGCTATCCTGCGTGGTGGCAACCCCGGCTATGACCTCGTGGTACCGTCAGACTTTATCGTAGCGATTATGGCCGAAGAAGAATTGATCCAGGAACTTGACCTGAGCAAGATCCCGAACCTTGAGAACGTCAGCCCGCGCTTTGAAACCATTGCCTACGACCCCGGCTTTACCTTCTCCGTGCCGTACCAGTGGGGTACTATCGGCATCGGCTACAGTACAGAAGCCTTCCCGGATGGCATCACAAGCTGGGAAGACCTGTGGGAGCATGATGGCAACGTGGCGTGGATCGAAGAAAGCCGCAGTATGCTGGGTATTGGCCTGCTGCTGCTGGGCGAAGACCCGAACAGCACCGACGAAGACCTGCTGGAAGCGTCTGCTGAGTACCTGACCGACAATGGCGATAATGTGGTTGCTATTGCTGCCGATGACGGCCAGGCGCTGCTGGAGCGCGGTGACGTGGATGCAGCGATTGAGTACAACGGCGACATCTACCAGGTGATTTTTGACTGCGAGTGTGAAGACTTCGCGTACATCGTGCCGGAAGAAGGTGCTGTGGCATGGACGGACGCGATGGTGATTCCGTCTGATGCGCCGAACCCGGAACTGGCCCACGTCTTCATTGACTATATTCTGGATCCGCAGGTGGGTGCAGACCTGTCTAACTTCACGGCATACGGTAGCCCGAACCAGACGGCGATTGACATGGGCCTGATTGACGAGGAACTGCTGAACGACCCCGGTATCTACCCGACGGCTGACATCGAAGAAGGGCTGTTCGAGGTACGTGAACTGCCGGAAATCGAAGACGTTGTGAATGACCTCTGGGACGAGATCAAGATCGAAGTCGGCGGCTGATTTTTCTGTCGTAAGCCTGTACACCCCCGTGGGGACGTTATATATAACGTCCCTGCACACCTACTCTGAACCCCAGAAACAGAGCCTGCTCTGTCCGC
>JBCCQC010000406.1:0-4946 GCA_039024535.1 Chloroflexota bacterium | reverse complement strand
TGCGGCGAGGGTCGCCATGTAGTGCAGGGTTTCCACTTTGTCGCCAGAGGCATAGCCAGAACTGGTGAAACCGCCTGCGATTTTGTCTTTCCACGCCATCTGGAACCAGATGGGGGCGGTGGCGTCTGCAAAGCATTTGAACGGCCCGGAGACCATGCCCATGTAAGTGGGGGAGCCGAAGATGATCGCATCGGAGGCGGCAAGCGCTTCCATGACGGCGTCATCCTGCCAGCGCCCTTCGGTGATCTGCTCGCCGGTAATGGGGAAGACGTTAACATCAGTGCTTTCTACGCTACGTGCGCCGCTGGCGACGGCCTCTGCCACTTTTGCAGTGTTGCCCATGCCAGAGTGAAAGATGATGGATACGGTGGTCATTGGTGTGTCTCCTGTGATTGGTGTAATGGGTTTATGCGTTGAGCTGGAGCGGGTTGCCGGTTTCCAGCAGGGTTTTGAGTCCCGATGTAATGCGTGCCCAGCCCTCGATGAGATCCGGGGTCTTCTCGTCGTTCATGTCCAGCCCCTCGTGTATGAGCGTGAGTTTACAGGTGTTGCCCTGCTGCTCGATTGTCCATGTAACGGTTGACTGTGGTGCGGTGCCGTCCGGGTACTGGAAGACGGGCAAAAATGTGGTCACGAGCCTGTGCGGTGGGTCACTTACGAGCACTTCGCCCTCAACGAAGTTGCCACCACCGGGCATGGGGTAGTGGTAGGGGCTGCCCGGTTGCCAGTCGGATTCGACCTCGCTGCCGAAGTAATACAGCTTCGTGAGTGCGCCGCTGGTAAGCGCCTGCCAGAGTTTTTGCGGCGTGGTCTGGATAAAGATCTGCATGATATGTTTATCGGTCATGGTGCTGTCCTCCAGCAGTGCTTTAAGCCCGGTCAGGGTTTGTGCAAAGGGCTGCGCGTACTTGCTCACCCATCGTTCGTAAACGCTCTGGATGGGTACGGCGTTAAGGTAGTGATGTTTCTCTCGGCCCACTTTTTCAGTGGTTATCAGGTTGGCGTCTGCCAGTACGTTGAGGTGCTTCATTACGCCGTAACGGGTCATGTGTGGCAGGTAGTCACACAGTTCGCTGAGTGTTTGCCCGTCCTGCCGGAAAAGTGCGTCCAGCAGGGTTCTGCGATGCTCATCGGCGAGGGCCTTGAATACAGTGTCGTTTTCCATGAGTGTTTCGATGTTCTCTATATGTGACCGTATTGTCACGTTTATAATAGGTGACTATAGGGTCACATGTCAATCAGGTAGCGATGTCTGCTCATGCACTGCTTATGTTGACATTTGTATGGGATGCTGCTGACACGCATGAAGCTACTTTGAGAGGTGTGGTGCCAGCAGGTTGTGTAACTGGCTACTGGCTACCACAATGATCTGCCTGCACAGGGGTGGCAGGCCGTCTGACCGAAAAAGGACGGGGTCAATACACCCGGCGTACCCGCAGCACAAACCCGCCCCCGCTCAGATAGCCGCCCACACGCACCTGGTACACCCCATCGGCAGGAATCTGCGCGATCAGGCGCGGGTTCAGGTTGCCGCCGCTGTCGTCGTCCTCTGCGAAGGGTTCGCCGTCTTCGTTCAGCAGCGACACCACTGCATCCAGGCCGCTGCCGGTGGCTGCCGTCACCTCAATCAGCACACGCTCCCCGGCCACCCCCTGGAACGGATAATACAAAAATTCTTCGTCTGGTAGCACATCGTCCACCACAAACAGGTCACTGACGAGCAGCGGTGGCGTAGGGGTAGGCGCGGCCTCTATATAGCGCCAGATGAGCGAATAGGCCCCGGTTTGCAGGGGCGTTTCGCCGCGCACACGCAGCGCATAAACCCCGTCCACGGGGGCGCGTACAGTGATAATCCGCACAGTGTCTTCGTCAGGCGGCGTGCCTGTAGCAAACAACACAGCCCCATCCGGCGCAACGAATTCTACGAACGGACGCAGCGTACCCCCCGGCGTCACCGTCACGTCAGATGTCAGAATATCCCCGGCATTGAGGCGCATCAGCCATGTATCGCGCACGGCGCGGCGGGTAATCTGCCCGGAGTAGGTGCGGTCGGTAAAGGTCTCTGCCTGTCGAACTTCCTCGCGGGTGCTGCCCCGCCCATAGCTGATGCGATAGCTGCCGGTGGTATCGTTCAGGCTGGTGATAAACATAATGTAGGTGCCGGTGGTTTCTGCTGTGAAGTTCGCCACGACCAGTTCGCCGTCAGCCTCAGGCCGCTCTATTTCGGCTACATCTGCACCACTGGGCGCAATTAAATCCATACGCACCTGCAATCCCTCATCCGGCACAACGCCCACACTGAACACCTCTCCGGCACTGGCGGCAATGGCAAAGCGGTCAAAACCGCCGGGGCGCTCAATGGTGCCAAGTTGCGGCGCGTGGTCAAATAGCAGGGCGCCGGTTACCGCGCGGTCTATCGTCGGGGTGAGCACAATGCTTTCTGTGGGTGCAACACGGGCCGCCCGTTCGCTGCCATCGACTATCGGCGTAACCGGGGGGGCTTCGGTGGTGGTTGCCAGCGTGAGTTCGTAGGTTCCGGCCAGCCCTTCGCCGCTGGCGACCACCGCGTATACCCCGGCCTGCGGGAGTTGCACGCCGTTAATGAGCGCAGTGCGCCCGCCGCCGCCATTATCGTCTGTAGCGATGGCTGTGCCGTCTTCAGTATACAGCGTGAGCAGCGGGTCTACCTCGCCGGAGGTACGCCGCATTTGCAGCCGTACAAAGCTGCCGGCGGCGCCCTGGAACGTGTAAACGTGCTGTTCGTCTGGCGCGTTAAACGCACCAAAGGCCGGGTTTGCGCTGCTGATGGTCGTCTGGAATGTGCCGAGGGCTTCCAGCGGGGCCGGGGTGGGTGTGGGGGTGCCAGTTGGCTCCGGGATGGCAGTTTCTGTAGCGGCAGGGGTGGGCACCACATCGCCGAGGCTGAACGTATACGCGCCCACATTGCCCGTCACCTGCAAAATGTAGTCACCGTCAGCAGGGATGGTAGTTTCCTGCACGATGCCCGGTGCAATCACCTGACGGTCGGCATCCAGGAGGGTAAAGCCAATGGCCCCGGCAAATACAGACAGCCGCAGGGTATCGTCGGCACGTGCCGTAAACCTGTATTCGTCCTGTGGGTCAGCTTCGGTCAATTCACCGTCAATCACAGTGCCTACCGTCACCGTCACTGGCGGCGGCGGGAACGTCGGGGCCAGCGTGGGCAGAACAATTTCCTGTGTGGAGGTGGGGCGGCACGCGGCCAGGGTCAACAGCGCAATCAATAAGAGTCGTCGCATAGGGCACTATCTATCAGGTTCCGGGACATGTTTTGAACTACCTGCCGATATTATATCGCCCGCTCTCCCCGCGCAACGTGAGCCGGGTTACGTTACGGTTCGCCGCGCACCCACGCCATCACACCCCGCGCCAGTCGTTCGAGTTCGTTTTTTGGCGCGTTTTCATACAGGCAACCCTCAAACAGGGCTGTCAGTGTGTCGGCGTCCACACCGCCTGCCGACGCAATAGCGACAATTTCTGTGCGCGGGGTTCCCGGCCATGTCACCTCTGTGCTGAACGCTGCACGTCGCCCCACAACATGCATCACCACGCGGGTATCCGGTTCATCCTGCGCGTAGAGAACACCCTTCATGCGGTACACACTCGCCGGAACCTGCGCGATGGCGCGCTGCACGGCCTTCAGCGAGAGTGGCTTATCTGTTGACCAGCTCCACGTATCAAAAACCGTGCTATGGTCGGTGTGTTCGTGGTCATGGTGGTGATGCTCGCCCTGTTCATGCACATGTACATCTGCCGGGGTGCGCTCGATGATGTTGGCCGGGTCATAGGCTCCCACGCCCAGCAGCAGTTCCAGTGGAACCTCGGCGTGCGTGGTGTGGAATACTCGTGAGCGCGGCATAATGTGATTGATGCGTGTTTCCAGTGCGGTCAGGTCGTCCATGCTTACCAGATCGGTTTTGTTGAGCACGATAATATCGGCCATGCCAATCTGGTTCATCACCAGCACGGCATATTCGTTCTCGCGCTCTGCACGCGGGAACTGTTCGGCGTCTACCACGGTGATGATACTGTCGATGCGGACAAGATTGCTCATACGTGGCACATCCCGAAACGTAATGGCAACCTCCAACGGGTCAGAAACGCCGCTGGTTTCCAGAATGATATACTCCGGCGGGTCATCAACCGTGAACAGGTCAGCCACAGCCTGCATCAGGTCGCCGCGAATGGTGCAGCAGATGCATCCGTTTGCCAGGCTGATCGTATCGCCGTCTACGCTGGTGGCCTGTATGAGTGCATCGTCAATGTTGACCGCGCCGAAGTCGTTGACCAGCACCGCAATCTTCAGGCCGTGGTCACTGTTCAGGATGCGGTTAAGCAGCGTAGTTTTTCCGGCCCCTAAAAAGCCGGTGATGATCGTCAGGGGAACAGTTACATGGGTCATAGATAGGGTATCGTCCTGATTGCTTGCATGTGAGCTGTATGGATGTCGGTTATCAGGGGTTTTCCGGGTCAGGCGCTTGCTGTGGGGGCTTCTTCGGTATGGTGGTGCCCTTCGGCTTCATAAACTGGTCGTACTCTTTGAGCACGTGCTTTACCTCGCCGTCCATCATCATCTTACCCTGATGCAGCCACACGGCCCGGTCACACAGGCGTTTGATGTCCCGCTCATTGTGAGAGACCATGACCAGTGTGCGGTTTTCACTCAACAGTTCATCCAGTTTTTCGCTGCACTTCGTCTTGAAGGCTTTGTCACCCACGGCCAGCGCCTCATCAATCATCACAATATCCGGCAGGATGTGTACTGCCACACTGAAGCCCAGCCGTGCGTTCATGCCGCTAGAATATTCTTTAACCGGGCGGTGGATAAACTCGCCAATGTCAGCAAACGCGACAATTTCATCCGCTACTTGCTCGGTCTCATAGGGGGGTACGCCATAAATGGCTGC
>JBCCQC010000405.1:0-4947 GCA_039024535.1 Chloroflexota bacterium | reverse complement strand
CGAACGTGTACACATTCTCGGTGTGCCAGTGGATAAACTGATGTATGACACGCTGCTGGCGCACATCGCCGCGTGGATTGGCGCGAAAGACAGGTTACACCAGATGTGTACTGTCAACCCGGAGTTCGTGATGATGGCGCAGCGTGACCCGAACTTCTACAACATCCTCAACCGCGTGGATCTGTGCATGGCGGACGGGGTGGGGCTGGTGTATGCGTCGCGCTATCTGCGGGATCCGCTGCCAGGGCGTGTGACCGGTAGTGATGGCGTGCCGATCATCGCGGAACGGGCGGCGCGTGAGGGCTGGCGACTGTTTTTGCTGGGTGCGGCGGCGGGTGTGGCAGAACAGGCCGCTGATGCGCTGCGTGAGCGCTACCCCGGCCTGCAAATCGCCGGAACGTACAGCGGGAGTCCACGTGCGACGGATGAGGACGCGATTGTAGAGATCGTGAACGCGGCCAACGCCGATATTCTGTTCGTGGCATATGGTGCGCCAGACCAGGATAAGTGGATTGCACGGAATGCGCCCCGGCTCAACGTGAGCGTGGCGATGGGTGTGGGCGGCACATTTGATTATGTGGCGGGGGTGGTGCCGCTGGCCCCGCAGTGGATGCGGGATGCCGGGTTGGAGTGGCTGTATCGGCTGGTGCGGCAACCGGGGCGCATCCGGCGGCAGATGCGGCTCCCGGCGTTTGTGTGGGCAGTACTACTCCACGGGCGCCGCTAGACGGCGAACGCGTCCGTTACCGCCAGCTTGAACCCCGGCAGCACGTCGCCGCCCTCCAGTATGCCGGATTCATCCAGCAGCGCGACTGTGCCCGGTGTGTGAACCATCACCGTTTTTGTCTCCGGGTACACAATCCACACGAGGCGCGTACCGGCACGGAGCAGTTGCAGCACCTTCTTGTTGATGTCGGCGGCTTCGTTACCGGGAGAAATAACCTCTACGGCAAGGTCTGGCGCAAACGGAATGAGTCCCTCTGGCAGGCCATCCGGCGCACGTTCCATGCGGACGAACCCCACATCGAGGCCACGCACCGTATCACGCCCGTCGGGGTTCTGCTCCACGATGTAGCCCGTTTCCGCAGCGGTGACGCGACCGAGTTGATGCTCTGCTACAAAATTACCGATCAATCGTCCAATCTGCATTGTAATCTCACCGTGACGCCCGCCCGGTTTCGGCATAACAACGATCTCCCCCTCGTCTAGCTCCACCAGTGCATCGGCGTAGGCTGGCTCCTGTGCCAGTTCATAGAACGCCGCCGCGCTGATGAACCGTGTTTCGCTCTGTGCAACCATAGTCACCTCTCGCATATCCTGATGTTAACTATATCAGCCTGCCGGGACACCAGAAATGGCGCCCACGTCAGGGTAACAGTGACTAGATGCCCAGCAGCGCTGCGATGATACGCGGTGTGATGAAGGCTTCGATGGCGGCGGCCAGCACCAGCCCCGGCAGCACCAGCCCCAGCCATAGCTTGAGCGTATCGCCCAGTGCGCTCGTCCATGCAGCGCCCACGGTTTGCTGGCGTGGCGGCTTTGTGATTACGCTGCCCAGCTTGAACGCCGAGGCGGTCGCCAGCACAATCACCGGGATTTCGATAATGCCATGCGTAAAGATGCCGAAGAAGAAAATGCGCATGTCGAAGCCGCTGCCGACCAACTGCACGAACAGGTAGCCCAGCACAACGAACACCGCCGGTGTCGCAATCAGTGACAGCACACCAAAGCTGAACACGCCCAGAATGAGCGCCAGCAGCAGTACACGCAGGTTATTCCACACTACAAAGCCCATTGCCCGTGTCTGTGTGTCGGTATCCAGGAAGTAGCTCAGGCCCTCGTTGTCCTGCAATGAACTCACATCCGTGGGCACATCGAACTGGAAAGCAGGCATATTCCCCACCACCATACCGCCAATGAACGCAATCACAAACCACACCATCACAATGTACAGCGCTGCATCAAGGTGGCGGATTGCCAGCGGCATCCCCCGGCGGTACCAGTCAATCGGGTTGCGGGCCGGGGTGAGGTCGTCGTCAATGGCAACAGTATTGCGCCAGATGCCCCGTATGATGTTGCGCAGATTGATCTCGTCCACGGTGCGGCCCAGCAGTTCCTCACGGTTAAAGATCGTGTTGCCCACCCGCAGGAACATCACCATGACCACCAGCAGGCCGAAAGCAATCAACCACAGCGACGCAATGCCATAGGGTGATTCTGCATCCGGCGCGATGAACATGATAAAGCTCTCGCCCTGGATGAGCAGCGCCATCGGGATGAGGATAAAGCTCGCCAGCAGGTTAGCGGCACGGGTGGTCGTCGCCTGTGAGGACACCACCACCGACCCCGTGACCATCACCAGTGCCTGTATCGTCGTGAGCACGAAAATTTGCACAATCAGCATCGGCTGAGGGCGCCACGCCAGGTCACCGCCGATAAGCAGCGTCATGTAGAAGATCATGCCGCCATAGCTGGCAAGCAGCGGCGGGATGATTGCCGCCAGAGTTTTGCCCATATACAGTTCGGTGTTCGTCATCGGCGTGGAAAGCAGCGGTTCCAGGCTGCGGCGTTCTTTCTCGCCCACGAACGTTTCCAGCGCGATCACCAGCGACACCGAAATCGGGAAGAAGCCGACAATCATCAGCAGGAATGGAATCGAGCGATCTGCAAGCAGCGCGAAATCTGCGCCGTAGCGGATTACAAAGTCGAAGAACTGCCCCGCTACGAACGTTGCCAGAAACGGAAATACAAACGTCAGGATGAGAATAGGGGCCACAATGCGCCAGTCACGGAAGCTATCTACAACCTCGCGGCGGGTGATGATGAGCGCATTACCCAGCATCATACGCCAGTTATAGCTGCTGCTGCCAGCGGTGCCCTCTACGGATGGCTGCACCGGTGTGCTGGTCGTGGGCGTGCCTTTAGCGGTTGTTTGAACCATGTTTAGATTCGTCCTCTTCTACGGCTTTCAGGTAAACATCTTCCAGCGATTGTGACACGGGTGCAAGGGTGACAACTTCTTTGCCGAGGCCGGTCACGCGGTTGATAATCTGCGGGTTAGTGGTGGCGGGGTCTGGCACGCGGTAGCGCACCCAGTTGATGCCGGTGTTTTCAATCTCGACCATCTCCTCAAGGTCTTCGGCCACACCGTTAAGCTGGCCGTTCACGCGCAGTTCCATCAGCGGCACACCCACAAACTGCTCAGAAAGTTCCGCAAAGCTGCCATCGGCAATAATGCGCCCGCCCCGGATGATGGCGATGCGGTCGGCAAGGAGTTGGGCTTCTGGCAGGTTGTGCGTGGTAATCATGATGGTGCGTTTGTCGCCGCGTAGCTCCAGGATGGCATCGCGCACCTGTTTGGCGCTCTGCGGATCCATTGCGGAGGTCGGTTCGTCCAGCAGCAGCACGGGCGGGTTGTGCAGCATCGCCCGGACGAGAGCCAGCTTTTGCTTCATACCCTTGCTGTACTCGCCCAGTCGCTTATCCATCGCAAAGCCCAGCCCGAAGCGCTCCATGAGTTGCTGGCTGCGCTGCTGGCGTTCCTGCCTCGTCAGGTGATACACCTGCCCGAAGAAATCCAGATAGCGCATACCCTTCATGCGTTCGTACAGGCCGTGCTGCTCTGTGAGGACGCCAACATGGGCACGCACCTGCTCCGGCTGCGTAACCACATCGTACCCGGCGATGCTGGCGGTACCGCTGGTAGGGTTGAGGATGCTGGTCATCATACGCACGCTGGTGGTTTTACCGGCGCCATTCGGCCCCAGCAGGGCCATCACCGTGCCCGGTTCCACATTGAGCGTGACATTATCGACGGCAATAAACTCGTCAAAGATTTTTGTGAGGTTGTTAGTTTCGATCATAGGTCGGTTTCGTCTGTCCTGTGTAGACGGTTTGTTGTCGTGTGATTTGCGCGAACTGATCTTTATCACATGTTCATTCTTACACGATGCGTATAGATACACAATGAAAATGCCGTTAATGTATACGCATGTCATGGGTGTGTTACATTGGAAAAGTGCTGAACTGCAAAGCCAGCCTGCAAAACAGCGGTGTGCTGTATATGATGCCTGTGGACAGCGCAGAAGCCGTGCGCCATGTGATGCAGGCATTACGCCGGGTCGGTGATGGTCTGGTAGCACACCGATACGTCTGATTAGCTACACGGGGAGATAGTATGTCCAACGACGATAGGAACAAAAAATCACAGCGCAGCAACACAGTAGAAGATCAGTTCAAGGATTTTGCGCTGGAAGTGGGCAAACTGACGGCGCGGTTCGTCTATGACGTCTCGCGGCTGTCCGTAAAGGGGGTGTTTCTGGCATATCGGGCGATTGCCGCACGTCGCAGCAAGGAAGCCCGCAGTGGTGATCTCGCCGTGCGCAACGTGGATAGCGTGATTGATGACATCGGCTGGCTGAAGCGCCTGCGTAACCGGGGCGAGGGCCAATCGACCGGGGAAACGACAGCAGATACCCCCGCCGCAACGCAACAATCGGTACCGGTTACGCCGCCGTCGCAGCGCGTGTACGTGGACGATGACCCCGATAGCGACCCGGAAGCCGCCAGTATGCTCGAAGATTTGCTCCAGCAGACGGCCAACCAGATGCAGCAAATCGCGCCGACGAAGCAAACCGACAAACTGCCCACACGAGAAATGCCCGCCGTCGTCATTGATGAACCGACAGAGAACGCGGAAGCCGAGGAGATGAAGTATGCGCCGCCCACAGTACCTGAAGATGTTGTGGCGGATATACCGGCACCTGTAGAAGCACCCGCCACAGAGGAACCAGAGCAAAAAGAGATCACCTATAACACACCCGATGAACAGGCCCGCATTGCAGAGCAACTGGCACAGCGGCAAAAACTGCTGGAGCAGGAACAGGAATTACGTCCGCAGATTGCCGACGAGGACGAACGCCGCCGCGAGGAACTGCGCAAAGCCGT
>JBCCQC010000404.1:0-4949 GCA_039024535.1 Chloroflexota bacterium | reverse complement strand
GGTTTTTGTCATTCTCCTGTCAATTTTTGCACACACTCCCGCACATGTGTGAGCTCATTCCTACACACTCCTGCTCACGCGCACATACTCCCACATGTGGTCCCCAGGCAAAGGTGGCGAGTGGATTCTGGGCATTCCTATTTTCGAAACAGTCCAGAACGCTGTGAATGCAACCGGGGCCAACACATCCGTGATTTTTGTACCCGCGCCCTCTGCTGCGGACGCCATCTACGAAGCGATTGATAGTGGTATCCGCCTGATTGTGTGCATCACGGAAGGCATCCCGGTAATGGATGCGATCCGCGTGCGGGAGTACATCCGCGATACCCCGCACCGGCTTATCGGCCCTAACAGCCCCGGCATTCTGGTACCCGGTCGGGCCAGCCTCGGCATTATCCCGGCAGAAATCACCACCCCCGGCGAGATCGGCGTAGTGACACGCAGCAGCACCCTGGCCTACAACACAATTTATACCCTCACGCAGATGGGCATCGGGCAGAGTGCGATTGTGGGCATTGGTGGCGACCCGGTGATTGGCACGAACTTTGTAGACATTCTGAGCCGCTTCGAAGACGACCCGTTTACACGCAGTGTTATTCTGTTCGGGGAAATTGGCGGGTATGGAGAAAATATGGCAGCAGATTTTATCCGCAGTTCCATGACGAAACGTGTGGTCGCCTACATTGCAGGGCAGCACGCCCCACACGACAGGCAACTGGGCGATAAGGGGGCCATCATTGACGGGCCCGGAACCGATGTAGCTACAAAAATCGAACTGCTGCGTGATGCCGGGGCGCGTGTCGTCACCTCATTCGAAGACATCCCCGCAGCGCTGGCCGGTAGCTAAGACCGGACGAGGGTTATTGTACCCTGCTGCACCCATCCCTGGCGGCCATCGGGCAACACAATGCGCAGATACCCCCCTTCCTGCACGACGACACGCAGTTCTGCCGCTTCTGACAGGGTAAACATTTCGAGGTAGCGCTCATCCGGGCCAGAAAACACCGCCACTCGCTCTACCGTGACGACTGCCGCCGGACGGTAAGCATCCACATACAGGCGGCTGCCCAGCAACACAACCAGACCCAGCATCACCACGCCAGCAACAATCAGCACCGGGCGCAGCGTAACCCGCAACATCGGCATCAATACAGAGGCCGTCCCCAGCCCGAACCACAACAGCCACACCGTAAAACTCAGTGCCGCAAGTTCACCCGTGGTCATCACCGGGGAAACAATCGTACCCAGTCGGTCAATAATGACGGTCTCATCTGCCTGCACGTTCTGGCGCTCGTTCTGGATTTCGGCAACGCGGACAGACAACAGGCTATCACGGGGGATGAACCGCTGTGCCCGCCGGTAGTTCAGCAGCGCAAGACCATTCTGCCCCACCTGCTGGTACCCCGTTGCGAGGTTAAAGTAAACGCCCGCGTCAGAAACACCCTCCGCCAGCAGACTTTCATACAGCGAAATAGCCGTCTCAAAGTCCCCGGAGGCATAAGCCCGGTTCGCACTGGCAATAACTTCCGTCGTATCTCCGAACTGCGCACGCACCGCAGCAACGGGCAGTAAAATCAACGCAGCAACAAGCGTCATGAATGCCGCACGCATGGTCATCTCGCATTCCCGGCGGCATCCACCGCAATCAGGGCCATCAGCGTCTGCTTCACCAGCGCACGCGGCGGCGAGGAATCGTCCGGGGCATAGCGCCCTTCTTCTGCGCCGCGCATACAGGTGATGATCTGCTGGACAATCTCATCGTCTACGTCCTCGTCAAGCAGGCGGCTGGCAATCTCGTTCTGATCCAGTGCCAGCGCATCTGTATTCCAGCGATCCCCAAAATACGTCAGCACAGCCATAATCAGGTCTTTGTAGGCGCGGTCTCCCCGCTGGCGAGTGACAGCAGATAAATTCGTTTTCGCAGTACGCAGCGCCCCGGACTGCCGCCGTCTAACAGCCTGGCGTGCAGCACGCGACGTTTGCCAGCGATAGCCAGCACTGCCCATCAACACCAGCGGCGGCAGCAGCCAGAACCACCACAACCACGCCGTATTCTGCCGCCCCGTGACCGAAGCTATCGGACGCAACGCAGGCAAACCTGCCTCTACCTCCGGGGCCACGGCTGCAACTTCGGCCTCCGGCAGATTTTCTGACGGGAGGATGTCCAGCGTAATTGGCTCTGAGAAGATAGTACGGAAGATACCCGTGTTGTTGTCGTAGTAGCTCAACTCAATCGATGGTATCTCCACGGCCCCGGTGCCTTCCGGCACCACCAGCCACTCAAACGTTTTACTACCCACCAGCGACTCCCCCTCTGTGGCCGTCGCCAGATCGGACTGCTGCTGGTAGATGCGCCAGTTTTCTGGCAGTGGGAGTTGTGGCGGTGGCATTTGCTCTATGTTGCCAGAGCCTTCTACTTTCACCCGCAGCGAGATAGGATCACCGGCACGGGCAGAGGTGCGCCCCACGGTCGTGTCAATAAAGAACGGATAGCCCACCAGCCCCCCGAACGAATCCGGCGCGTCAAGCTGAGGCACGGGCAGCACATTCACCATCACCTCGTTAGAAAGCACGCGCGTTCGGGCCTCAAACACCGGGTTCAGGGAAAAATCCAGTGTACCCGGCGGAATCACGATTTCGCCAGGGCGCAGCGGAAACAGAATATACTGGCTGGTCGTCACACTGACCTTCACACCGCAAACATCCGCCACCGAAGTTGTAATTTCCAGCCGTCCGGCACGCCACATGCCCTCAAACGGGGGTGGGTCAAAGCTGGGCGGGTTTTCCAGCGTATTTTCAATCTGGATCGTGTAGATAATCTGCTCACCCACATACGGCGCAGTCAGGTCTACCGACGCATTCAGCCGGATGGTATCCACCGGCGGCACACACTCCTGTGCGCCCACACGCTGAGTCATCAAAAAAAGCATGGGCAACAGACAGAGCATCAAAAATAGTCGGCGCATGGTTTACCAGTCCTTTTCCAGGGGCACGCCAGCAGGCAGCGTGGCCTCCTCCTGCGGGATGAGTACACTCTGCTGGCGTTGTTTATCGTCCAGCAGTTCTTCGGCTTCACTCTGCGGCATCGGTGAAGGGTCTCCTTCCTCCTGCTCATTATTTTCTTCCGGCGCTGGCGGTTCCGTGGGTGGCGTGCCGGATGGCTGCGGTTCATTGCCGGGGTCTGGCGTGGATGTTGGTGTCGGGTCGTCACCCTGCTGCGAATCGCTCTGTGTGGGCGATGGCGAGGCTGTGGGCGTATCCGGCTGTTCGTTTTCTGTGTCGGATTCAGTCGCGGTTGCCTCACCGGGTGGCGTTTCCGTCGGGATAAGGCTCAGGGCCAGTTCCATGTTGTAGCGGGCGTCGTCGTCAGTGAAGTCTCGCAGCAATACCTGCTGGTAGGCCGCCGCCGCCTGTGCAAAACGCCCCTGCCGGAAGTAAACTTCCCCCAGTGCAAAATAGGCGCTGACCGCCCCCGATGATTCCAGCGTCAGCAGTGCCTGCTGCAAAGCGTCCTCGGCGCGGGTGTACTCAGCAGCCTCCAGATACGCAATGCCCACGTTCAGGTAAGGCACGGGAATATCCGGGTTGGCGACCTGCGCCGCCTGATACGACCGAATCGCATCATCAATGCGCCCCCGCCGTAAATCGGCATTGCCCATGTTATTCTGTACCGGCGGCGTGATGCCGCACCCGGCCAGCACAATCCCCACCACCAGAATCAGCAGAATAACCCACGTTGCCTGTTTCAACTGCAAAACACCCCCACACCGCATGTTAATTGGTCTTTGTCTCTGGCAGCAGCATCTCTAACGAGAGGAACAGCAGCGCGATGGCCGCAAACAGCGCATAACGCTCGATGCCGATCACACGCTCATCCTCACCCAGTGTGCCACCCTCTGCCGTATTGATGAGCCGGATCACATTTTCTATCGCCACACCGGATGGGTCAATCTGCTGGTAAAGGCCATCTGTGCGGCGGGCAATTTCCTGTAACACCTGTTCATCAAGGCGCGTGATGATAATGTTGCCGGTACGATCCAGCTTGTTGCCAACCACCTGCCCCAAGCTGTTACGAATGGGGATGGAGCCACCGCTTTCTGTGCCATAGCCCAGCACATGCACCGTCACATCCGCTTCAATCGCCGCCTGTATCGCCTGTTCTGTCTCCGTGGAGTGGTTTTCACCGTCGCTGAACAGCACGATAATTTTCTCTGTCGCCTGCACCTCATCAAACGAGTTGAGCGCCAGTTGAACCGCCTCGCCAATAGCCGTGCCCTGCTGCGTGATGACATCTGTGCTGACGAAATTCAGGAAGGACTGCGCCGACTGCACATCTGTGGTCAGCGGGAAGTACACAAAGGCTGTCCCCGCAAACGTGATTAACCCCACCTCATTGCCCTGGATGCCGTTCATCAAATCCTGCGCACCAAGGCGTGCCCGTTCCAGCCGTGACGGTGACAGGTCTTCGGCGTTCATGCTGTTGCTCACGTCCATCAGCACAAACACACTCGCCCCGGACGTTTCAATCGTGTCTGTGCGGATGCCCCACGTCGGACGCGCCAGCGCCACCAGCATCATCGCCATGCACAGCAGCCACAACCCGGACTTCCACCAGCGCCGCGCCATACTCACCTGACGCATCAGCAGCGCCAGCAGTTCCGGCTGTCCAATCTGGCGCATACGCCCGACGCGACTGCGTTCTGCCCAGACGAACAATGCCAGCAGCAGTGGAAGCAACAGCAGCAGCCACAGCAAAACCGGGTAAACAAATACAACTTCAGCCATCGTCGCCCCCCTATGGTATCGTCTGGAAAACCGTGTGCCGCAGCACACGTTCCAGCAGCAGCAGCACAACAGCAGACACAATCAACACCATTGACCGCTCGCGCCAGCGCACAAACACCTGTCGCTCAATCTCAGAGCGCTCCAGCGCGTCAATCTGTTCGTAG
>JBCCQC010000403.1:0-4957 GCA_039024535.1 Chloroflexota bacterium | reverse complement strand
CTCCGGGGATTCTGGCATGGCAATACTGCGTTTTTCATCCGGCGTATCTGTGTTGCTGACGAAAATCTCGCACCCCGTTACATCACCGCCACTGAACACATAGCGCACACGGGTCATCCCACCGGACATCGCCAGCGGTTTCGTTGTTGCATTGCCTTCGCCACGCAGCGCCACATCCTGTGATCGCAGATTCGCAGCAACACCCTCCGGGTTCTTGACATAGTTCCAGCGAAAGGCCACGAGTATAAACCAGCCGAGTGGTAACAACGGTGCCCAATCAAAATACTGCCCTACAGTTGTCGCGGCGGCAGCAAACGCCAGTGCCAGCGTCATTGCGACCATCACCACAAAATTCCCGACGACATACAACGTCAGCCCGTACCACGTGGGCCTGCGTACAATGTGCGCGGCGAACGCCCCGACAAATGCAAACGGCAGCACAAAACACTGCACCAGCAGGTAGCCGCCGGGTGTCACCGTATCCTCATTGGGTTCCAGCGCCTCTCCGATGGCAAACGGCGTTAGCGCAAGCACTGCCACTGTGACCAGCGCAACGACCATAAACGTATTGCGAACACGCATCCTCGGCCCGTCTCCACACGATGAAATGCAGCCAGTGTACCACCCCGGCCAATGTGTTCAAAATTTCACACAAACCTGACGCAACCTCACATTCTGCGCTATAGTATGGCCCATTGGAATAGTGTGAGTTTTGAATGAAGGACGACTTATGGCGACAAATCAACTGGCGACCCGCCCCATGGAGGGTACCACGCCACTGTATATCACCATTGGCTCTGGCATGGCCTCAGGATTCGGCGTCGGGGCCAAGGGCCGCAACCTCGATACCGCCGTAAAACAGGGGCTGCTGGTACCCTCCGGCGTTATCCTGCTGGATGAACTGTGGCGGCAGGCACTCATCAATAACGTTATCACCATCGAAGACGGTGCGATTACCTGTGCCGACCCGAAAGCCTTTTACGTCGCGCTGAACCTGCCAGCATTCCCGGCAAAGGCCACCGTAGCAGTACGCTCTGCGTTTAACGTAGAAGATACCCCGAACCTGAGTATGGCAGGACACTTCGCCAGCATTACCGGCGTAGACCCGACAAAACCAGATGCGCTTATTGGCGCACTGTGTGACGTGTGGGCCTCGTCGCTGGAATACGACGACATCCGCCGCGATGTGCTCGTTATGGAAATGGTCGACGCGAAGCACGCCGGTGTTGCGTTTACGGAAACCAACTACGAAGACGACTACGTGAACTACGTGGAAGGCACCGCAGAGGCACTCGTCAGCGGTGAGGTTGAAGGCGATATTGCAGAAATCCGTAAGCTGCGTCTGTTCGAGAAGGGCGACCTTGAAGAAGGCCCCGGTCGTGAGGACGCCACGTTCCTTGACCGTTTGCAGGCCCTGCTACGCCGTACCCGCGACGTTTTTGGCGACGCTAACTGGGATATTGAATGGGCGGACGATGGCGTAATATGCTGGCTGGTACAGGTACGGCCCATCACCGCCGGGACGCGCCGCAATGAATTGTTCACCATCGCCAATCACAAAGAAATCCTGCCGCAGCTACCCTCGCGTTATATGGTCAGCGTGATTGAATCGGTGGCTGCTGACCTGTATGACTGGTATCGCGGCTTCGATAGCTCCCTGCCAAAGCACCGCCCGTTTATTGAGGTGTTCAAGGGGCGCCCATACATCAACCTCTCCCTGATGACTGAAACCGTCCGTGCTCTCGGCCTGCCCACATCGCTTGTGACGGATAGCATCGGCGGCGAGGAAGGCGTTAAAGAGCGGTTCCGCCCGATGCGTGCTATTTCCAAACTGCCCAACCTGGCGCAGTTCGGGCTGTCTCAGTTGAACGCCGTCAGCAGTGCAGAAGGCACCGGGAAAGAAATCACCCGCCGCACCCACAACCTCGGCGAAACGTTCAATGAGGTTAACGAGACCATGCAGTGGACATATGCTACGCTGGTGCGCGAGATGTTTAACCTGACCCAGGCCATGAGCCTGCCCACCGCACAACTACGCCGTAGCAACAAACTCACACAGATGGCTGCTGCGTCGCGCTCCATCAGCACGCAGATGTTTGACGACCTGCTGCCCCTGCGTGAGTATGTGAAGGACAAACCCGCCCTACTGGAAACGCTGCAAAATGGTACCCTGCCGGAAGATGGCGAGTTCCGGCGGCAGTGGGGCCTGTATATGGCGAAATACGGTCATCGGGGCATCTACGAAAGTGACGTGGCCCGCTCACGCTACCGCGAAAATCCCGCGCCACTGCTTGCATCGCTCGCCACCGAAACCCGCATCGCCGCACCGCATATCGCCGCAGAGGATACACTCGGTCGGGTGGGCAAGCAGGTCAGGCGCCTCATCGAAGCACGCGAACAACTGCGCCACGACGCCATGCGCGGCTTTGAGCGGATCCGCACAAAGTTGCTGGAACTGGCCGATGTCGCCGTGGAACGCGGTCAATTGCCAGACCGGGATTCCATCTGGATGCTGAGCCTGGAAGAAATTTCGCTGATTGACGTGGACTGGAACCCGGAACCGGGCTTCTGGGAGGGGCGCAGGCAGGAGATAGAAACGCTGGCCGCCTATGATATGCCCGACCTGCTGCGCCGCAACGACGACCCCGAACAGTACAACGCCGATATTGACCCGGATGTACAACGTCTGAGCGGCATGAGCCTGGTTGCCGGTGAGGTGAGCGGCAAAGCGTGGGTGTTGCAGGAGCCATCCGTTGACCTGCCGGACGGTTTTGAGCCAGAAAACACAGTTCTCGTCGCCCGTTCGGTCGATTCCGGCTGGATACCGACGTTTATGAAGGTGGCGGCTGTCGTCGTGGAAACCGGCGGCGATCTGTCACACGGCAGTATTATCCTGCGGGAACTCGGCGTGCCGTCTGTGACTAACGTGAAGACCGCCACCCGCGTCTTTGCAGAGGGTGACGACATCCGCGTGGATGGTGCCAGCGGCAATGTCTACAAATAGTCGTGCATCGGGCGAGGTACAGTGTGCCTCGCCCCGCTCGTTTAATTTGCCTCTGCCTGTGATTGCTGCCATGCATCGTAGCCACCAGCCATATTGATTACATCTACATCGTTCGCCTGCAAAATGCTGGCCGCAACCGCGCTGCGAACCCCCGTCTTGCAGTGAACTACAACGGGCCTGCCCTCCGGCACGTCGGCTAAACGCGCCGGTAGCTGCCCCAGCAGAATATGCACCGCCCCGGCGATGTACCCTGCGTTCCATTCGTCGTCGCGCCGCACATCCAGCACGGTAACATCGCCGCTTTCAATTGCAGGCTGCAACTGCTGTGGCGTCTGGCTTTCATAGGATTCAAACGGAATATCACTGGTGCGCTCAATCGTGCTGAACGTGGACAGTTTGAACGTCCCGGCAAGGTTATCCAGCCCGATAGACTGCAAATCGCGCTTGACCTCGTGTGGCCTATCCGTGATGACATAAAACGGCAGTTCATAATCGATCAGATCACCGGCACGCAGCGCAAATGACAGGTTATGCTCAATGTTGAGGGTTCCGTGCAGATGACGGGCTGCGAATTCGTCACGCGGGCGGGTATCCACCACTGTTGCGTTTTTCTCCAGCGCATTGCGCAAAACCAGCGGCGGCAGCCTATCGGCGTTATCCGCTTCGCTCAATAGTTTCGGGCCATCGCGGTTTACACGCTTCATCACGGCAAAGTAATTTGGTGGCGTGCTCTGCCCCTCCAGCAGCACAGCGGCAAATGCATCCTTGTCCGTGTGCTGGAGCATGGGGTTAAACCGCTTTTCATAGCCCACCGTGCTGGACGGTACCGCGCCTATCACCTTACCACAGGGGCTACCCGCCCCATGCCCCGGATACACCAGCAGATAGTCCGGCAACTGCTTGAACCGCTCTAACGAGGTAAACATCTGCCGCGCCAGTATCTCTGACGAACCCGCCTCATTCGCGGATTTTTCCAGCAAATCCGGGCGGCCCACATCCCCAACGAAGACAAAATCCCCGGTGAAGATCGCAAACGGTTCCTCAAAACCGGCATCCGTGATGATGAACGAGAGATGCTCCGGTGTGTGGCCGGGTGTGTGCAGCACGTCAAATTTCACCCCGCCGATTTCGAATTCGTCACCGTCTTTGAGCAGTGCGTGACTGTAATTTTCCAGATAGGTGTACTGCCAGTCATCGCTCCCCTCGCCGGACATCAACAGCGTTACATCAAGGCGTTCGGCCAGCTCACGCGCCCCGGAAACAAAATCTGCGTGGATGTGCGTTTCTGCCACTGCCACGATGTTAAAGCCCTGTTCGTGTGCCAGATCAATGTATGGTTGTATATTACGTGCCGGGTCAATCACAATGGCCTCGCCACTGTCAATATCACCGATGAAGTACGACGCCTGCGCCAGATTTTCGTCAAAAACATATCGCAGAAACATGCATGTTCTCCCTTTTCCCTATGTACTCACACATCAGAGCATAATTGAGCGCACTTCGTCACGCCACGATGTATAAATGTTTGCTCAGCTTTCGCGTCAAGGCCGAAAATCGCATATTAAGGTGGTATACGGTTACTGTTACCCTGAGGCATCACATTTAAATTATATCTAGCATACATAATACAGATGTGTCATTTTATCACGCTCTCCGCCCTGCTAAAGTTCGGCCCTGTCCATTTTTACACACAGAAGTGAGAGATTGAGCATGAAGAAGCCCATCAAAACCGTTATCATCGCAGCCGTGACACTTCTTGTTGCGGCCACCACTGCCTTTTTCGCCAACACCACATTTCAAATCGCCCCGGTAGATGCCGCTGACAATGCCGAGACTGAAGCAATTCTGGCAGCAGGCGCATTTAACTATGCACAGGCCGATGTTCTGGTCGATACCGACTGGATACAGGAAAACGGTGAGGCCGAAGGCATCCACCTGATTGACGTGAGGTCT
>JBCCQC010000402.1:0-4961 GCA_039024535.1 Chloroflexota bacterium | reverse complement strand
GCGTCCCATGAGCGCTGTATCCTCGTTTTTGGATACATTCTACACTTCTTCGAAAACTAAATTGGTCATGCAGTAGTCTGTTCGCCATGTTTCTACGCGGCGGGCTTTTTCGGTGGTGTAGGCATCGTAGTTGCCGGTGAATAGAACGCTGTTGCGGGTGTGTTCGTCAATTTCGATGATGCGGTTGGCGGTGTGGTTCAGAAACACGCGATCATGCGAGACGAGTAGCACACTGCCGCGATAGTTCGCCAGATAATCTTCCAGCCATGCCAGGGCACTGGCGTCCAGGTGGTTGGTGGGTTCGTCCAGCAGCAGTATATCTGGAGATTGCACCAGCAGCATTGCAAGCCCCACCCGCGACCGTTCACCGCCGGAGAGACTGCCTACCGTGCGTTCTCGGTCAACCTCTGCCATGCCAATGCCTGCCATAACCGCGTCTACACGCGCATCAGCTTCGTAGCCTCCGGCACGTTCGAAGGCGGTAGTTGCGTGGTCATAACGGGCAAATATGGCTTCCAGATCGGCGTCCGGGTCGGCCATCTGCGCTTCAAGTTCGCGCAACATTGCCGTCAGTTTGTGGATATGGTCGAGGGCGTCGTCCAGCATCTGCTGAACCGTTTGGCCCGGTGATGGTGCGATTTCCTGCGGTAGATAGCCGATGGTGGCCTGTGGCATATGCACGGTACCGCTATCTGGTGTGATTTCCCCGGCAATGATTTTGAGCAGGGTTGATTTCCCGGCACCGTTGGCACCGATGATACCAGCGCGGTCACCGGGGTTGAGTGTGAAGGTGATATTGTTCAGTACAGGGGTCGCGCCGTAGGCCACGGCGACGTGCTCTACATGCAAATGCATGGGGTGTCCTCGCTTTGAAATGCAAACCAGAAGTGGAATAGGGAAACGGAAATTAGATGTACCGGTTCGGGTTTTCTGGTTTACAGCTTCATCGTGAGGGGCACCTGCTGGCGTTATCTGTACAGTCCAAGTACATTACGACACAGGTTGCAGGATGTCAATATCGGTGTGTGTGGATTTCTATTCTGCGATTCCCCGCTGATTTATTGTGACAGATTGCTGCAATCGCGTATTATTGAGGGCAAATGATGTTCAATAGCGCGGAGTAAATTTATGGCGGATCCGTCACCGAAGTACGAGAAGTACGTAGAAGGCTACACTCGCTATTTGCGATCTAAAGATGTTGGAAAGCGCCGTAAGGGTGCCCGGATGGTTGGAGAACTGGGGGCTGATGGTGCTATTGAGACGCTGCTTGACCTTGCGAAAAATGACCCTGACCCACAGGTACGCCGTAATGCGACGTATTCGCTGGGGATGTTTGTGGCGTTTCGGGATGCGATGGAATCTGATGATGACGACCTGCGAGACGAGGCTGAAGATGCGCTGATTCGGGTTGTGGAAACAGGGCAGATTGGCAAAATTGGCGGGAAGCAGAAAGGCGGTGCCCCCGGCTGGCTGGTACCGGTACTCAGTGTGCTGCTGGTGGTGCTGATTGCCGGTAATGCGGTGGTTTTCCTCGGGCTGGTTCCGGGTATGGAACCTGATGGGGGCGGTAGTAACGAACCCCCGGCAGTTGCCGGTGACGGCGAAGAAGTGGAACTATCCGGTGTGGTTGCGCCGGACGCTGAAGACCGGGATGTTGAAGTGCTGATTACACAGGGCCGTGATGCCATCACTGTGCTGACGGGCAATGCACAGACGTTACGCACACAGCTAGAGCCGCTTGCAGCCGGTAACCCACCTGACCAGGATCTGTGTTCGCAGTTTTATGACCTCGCGCTGACTGACCTGTCCATTTCTGCTGGTGATGCGCAGACCTATCCGCGTGTTGTTAGTGTGTACGAGGATGTCAATGCATCACGCGAGTCCTTCAATACACTGCACAGTGCGATTCAGTCGATTTGCTTCGACGGAGCGGAACTGGATACGGTAGATGCTGGAGCGGAACTGGCTGCGCTGGATACATTTGATAGTGACGCGCCGATGTGGAGTGCTACGCTGGGTGAAGCACGTGAGCTGCCTGTGGAGGCGGAACCACCCACAGAGGTGCCTGCTGCGACAGACGTGCCGCTGGCAGAGAATGCTACCGAGGAACCGACTGTTGCACCAACAGAACCGCCGAACATCCGGCGGCATATTGCTAACGCGGTGGAAATTCTGGACGATGCTGGCAATAACAATGACGGCTCACGGAGCACGTATAATCTACTGGAGCAATACCTTATAGAAGCGAGTGAAAACAACGGCGTTACGGATGGCTGCCGCAACACCAACCTGCCGGTACCGGCTAACTATAACCTCGAAGCTGAAGCCAGAGGGCAGTATGACCTGGTTATTGCCGAGGAACCGGGGCTGCAACCGGCTATTGACCAGATTAATACGGGGCTGGACTTGCTACGTGTAGAAATTGACAGCTTTAGCCAGGCCTGCCGGGGTGGTGAAGGTGCTGTGGCATCGTATGCGGGCAGAGGGCTGGGGGCATTGCAACAGATTCGGGTTGTCTTTGACAATGCTGATGAGCAGGTGAGCCTGCTGCTTGCCAACTGAGTAAGCGTGGAGACGCACCGAGCGTCTCCACACTATGAAATGGTATCAGTTGAGTGGGGCGGCAATCTGGCAGGCAAGGGCCGATTCATCAGCGTCACAGGCGATGCCGTTGCCGTTGGTATCCAGCAGGGTGCTACCGGCATCCACGCAGGCCTGTACTTCTGCACAGGAGAGCAGGTCGTTACAGGTGAGGAATACGCCCGGACAGGCGACTGTGCCATCGGTGACAGTGGTCTGGGCATTGATAAAGGTGACTGCACTCTCCTGCACGAAGCCAGTTACCCCATCACTGAGGGCAACCTGAATGAAGCCGAAGCCCTCTGCAAGCCCAATTGCGGGCACAGTCTCCCCGGCCTGTAGCTGCCCGACAACTGCGGACGTCTCATCGGGGTCGAGGAAGACATTGATCGCAACGCCTGAGTTATTGGTGACAGTGGAGCCTTCGCCAACATCACCAACGATCTGGCCGCCCACGACCGTGCCATCTGCAAGGGTGACGGGGACAACATTGCGCACCAGAGTGCCATCTGCTTCGTAGGTAATGAGGGCGCCACTGGGTTGCACAAGGGCTACATCCAGCAGGGTCAGTGCATACTGCCCTGTGGGAACCACACCGGGTTCTGTATCTGCGCTCAACAGCAACAAATAGCGTCCTTCGAATGGAAACTCGATTGGATTCAGGATTGTGCCGGATGGGGTGAGTGACGCAGAAATCGAAGCCGTGCTGAGGAAGTCTGTCGGGTTGCCGAGTGGGGAGATAGCGATGATTGTGTCGTAGTTGGTGCCGAACGTTGCCACTTCGAGATAGCCGATGTTCAGTGGCGAGGCATCGAAGCAATAGCCAATCGCAAGATCATCTTCGGTGAATCTATCTTCGATGACGGCAAGCTGTGGAAACAGGGGCAGCACGTCCACACGTCCGGCGAATTCGAAGATACAGTCGTTGGGGCCGATCTCCGGCAGCAGTTCGTCAATGCGGCGGCGCAGGCTGACGAATAGAATATCCGCATCGTCTACGAATTCAAGGCCACCACTGACCACAGGCACACTGATGAGCACCACATCGCTGCCGCCTCTGCTGCAAACCTCGACCTGAAGGTCAATGGCATTGCGGACATTTTCCATCGCCCGATTAAAGTCTCGTAGCAGTGGCTCCAGCGTATCGCCGTAGCGTGCTCGCAGGTCTGTAGGGATGTTGGCGTTTGAGGGACGCGGCGGGTAGCCACCGCATGGGGGTACAACACCCAGCGCAGCGCTCGTCCAAACCTGCCGCTGCGTATCCAGCGATGGTTGGGCGAGGTCAATGCGTTCACGCAAGAAGCGTAGTGTGCCGAACAGGTCGTTCTGGTCGGTGTCTTCGAGTGGGGGGGCATCGGCGACGATGCCGCCAACGGGTAGTTCGGTGATGGTTCGCCCACCGAGAATTGTGACGAACTCTGCCGTTACCCAGCCCAGTATGCCATCGAAGTTGACCTGCACCCACTGGCTATCCGCAGAGCGGCCCAGCAGTGGGAGTGCTGCAAAACGTGGTGCATTGGCAATTTCACGGTAGGCGACGCCGGGGCCGGTACGTACCCGCAGGCCGGAATCGGCCAGACGGCCAATAATATCACTGGTTTGCTCGGTAAAACCGGCGCGGGGGGCTTCTGGCCCGCCGAAGGGGATAAAACGCGGGTCACGCACGGGCAGGGCAGCTACGTTACCTTCCAGTACCGTGACAACGGCCACGCTTACCCACGCTTCGTTACCGGCGAAGCGGATGCGATACCATTCGCTGTCAGTGCTGATGGCATCGACAATGAAAACGGTGCGCACGTTGGCGCTGCCTACGACCTCTGCGCCGAGTGCGGGAACGCGGCGAATGTTAACAAAATCCCGGTCTACGACCACGCGCACCTGCGCCTGGGCCAGTGTATAGGGCGATGTGACTGCGAGTAGTAGCGTCAGGCTGAGCAGCCAGAATATCGTTCTGCGCATTGGTGCGGTGTCCCCTTAAGTCTGTTCACGCTCGAAAATCTCACTCACAGTATAGCGTGGATTCTGAAATTCGCCCGTGACAGCGGTGAGTGGGGTAAATCTTCGGTCTGGCATGGCACGCTATCCCCCTACCGTTAGCCGGTTTGTGCGATGTCGTTCTCGTCTGCGGTGTCGTTGTCTTTGCGCCAGAAGGCCAGCGATGATAACTGGAACAGGCGGCGGCGGCTTTTCGTCTCGATTTTGCGGGCGTCGGTTTCGTTGACGATGATTTCGCAGATGGCATCCAGTGTTTCGTCGTTTTCGATAACGATTTCGCTGGCCCACTCACGCAGCAGGGCGATGGACACCGGGCTGATGTCGTCCATACCGTGGTCAACACCTTCGATGCGTTTTTGCAGGCGGAAGTAGCGCCCGGTGCCGTC
>JBCCQC010000401.1:0-4974 GCA_039024535.1 Chloroflexota bacterium | reverse complement strand
GTAACGCCCGCCCCGGTCGCGGTTGCCGCCCCGATCACCACCCCGGTTGCCACCGCCACGATTGCCACCGCGATCACCCCGGTTGCCGCCACGCCCACCACTCGGGCGGCGGTCACGTTCACGGGCCTCTTCGGCGGTCCAGCCTTCCAGCACGGCCTGACGGCTGAGGCGCACCTTACCGGACTTATCCACGTCCGTCACCATAACCATGATTTCGTCGCCAATGCTCACTTCATCAGAGGCAGAGGCCACGTGATGATCGGAAAGCTGCGAGATGTGTACCATGCCGTCCTTACCGGGCAGGAACTCAACGAACACACCATAATCTTCGATGCGCTTGACTTTGCCGGTGTAAATGCGCCCGACCTCGGCATCTTCCGTCAGCGCCATAATCTCATCCACTGCGCGAGAAACAGCCGTGGCCTGCAGGCCGCCAATAAACACAGAGCCATCGTTGTCGATGTCGATCTTCACATCGTGACGATCCTGCATACTGCGTACTGTTTTACCACCCGGCCCGATCACCATGCCGATTTTCTCGGGGTCAATCTTGACGGTAATCATGCGGGGCGCGTGTTCACTCAGTTGTTCGCGGGATTCTGGCATTGCACTCAGAATAACGTCGAGAATTTGCATACGGGCGTCTTTTGCCTGGCTCAGTGCCTGCGTCAGGATTTCTCCGGTTACACCGGCAATCTTGATGTCCATTTGCAGGGCGGTGATGCCGTTTGCAGTACCGGCTACTTTGAAGTCCATATCACCGAGGTGATCTTCAAGACCCTGGATGTCCGTCAGCACGGCGACGTTATCGCCCTCTTTGATGAGGCCCATAGCAATACCGGCTACCGGGCGCTTGATTGGCACACCAGCATCCATCAACGCGAGCGTACTGCCGCAGACGCTCGCCATTGACGTACTGCCGTTAGAACTCATTACCTCACTGACGAGGCGGATGGTATACGGGAATTCTTTGTCGTCGGGGATCATCGGCAGCAGGGCATTTTCTGCCAGCGCACCGTGGCCGACCTCGCGGCGCTTGGTGCTGCCCATACGTCCGGTTTCCCCCACACTATATGGTGGGAAGTTGTAGTGATGCAGGTAGCGCTTGGTATCTTCCGGGTACAGGCCGTCGAGGTTCTGGCTATCGCGCGGGGTGCCCAGGGTTGCAATCGTGAGTACCTGCGTCTGCCCACGTTTGAACATGCCGGTTCCGTGTACACGGGGCAGCAGGTTCACTTCGGCATACAAATCACGAATCTGTTCGCTGGTACGACCATCCGGACGGATACCATCTTCGGTAATGCGGCGGCGAATTTCGTTCTTCAGGACGCTTTCCACTGCCTCGTCAACAAACTTGAGGTTGATCTGTTCATCTTCGGAGCGTTCCGCGTTCTGTGCTTCGTACTTCGTGTTCAGTTCGTCTTTGATCTGGTTGAGTGCGTCGCGGCGTTCGTCGCGCTCCGGCTTATTGATGACAATATCACGCACGCGGTCGCTGATGGCAGCGGCGATTTCGCTCTTCAGTGCGTCGTCCGTTTCCTTCGTGATAAACTCGGACTTTTCTTTGCCGAACTGCTCACGCATCTCATTCTGAATCTGGATCAGCCCCTGAATAGACTCATGTGCAAGGGTAAGGGCCTGCACCATAATCTCTTCGTCAACTTCCTGTGCGCCGCATTCCACCATGTTAATCGCGTCTGCCGTGCCGGATACGCGCAGGTCGAGGGTGCTGGTTTCCATCTGGCTGATGGAGGGGTTAACGATCAGTTCGCCGTCTACCAGACCGATGCGAACACCGGCCACCGGCCCACCCCACGGTACATCGGAGATTGCGAGGGCAGCACTGGCCGCTGTGATGCACAGAATATCGATGTGATGTTCCTGGTCGTGGCTGAAGGCGTTCAGCACAACCTGTACTTCGTTACGCATGTTCTTCGGGAACAGCGGACGAATGGTGCGGTCAGTTACACGGGCGATGAGCACAGCGCCCTCACCGGGGCGGCCCTCACGACGCAGAAAACCGCCTGGAATACGCCCCGCAGCATACATTTTCTCTTCGTAGTCCACACTGAGTGGGAAAAAGTCAATATCGCGCGGGTTCTTGCTCATGGTTGCGGCGGCGAATACAACCGTATCGCCATGACGGACGGTAACAGCGCCACCGGCCCGTTCTGCCAGCTTACCGGTTTCGATGATGATTTCATCGGCACCCAGTTTTGCTGTAAAAGTTCGCGTTTCTAACATGTGTTTCTCTTCTCCTGAAACAGACACGCCCGATAGCAGGGACTGGTAGACAGGTCTGATAGGCAATCAGGCCAATTTACCAATACCTGCCGCAGCGGGCGTGTACACGACTATAGAGTTACCTGCTGGTATATCTGAAGAGCACCCTGTACCGGGGCAGGGCAGGGAATGATTTACAGGGGTGCTCACTGCCATCAATGTGATTAACGACGCAGCCCCAGTTCTTTAATCAGCGCACGATAGGCATCCGGGCGGGTGCGGCTGAGGTACTTCAACTGGCGACGGCGCTGACCAACCAGCTTGAGCAAACCGCGCCGGGAGTGCTGATCGTGTTTGTGCTCCTGCATGTGGCGTGTTAGCTGCTGGATGCGCTCCGTCAGGAGGGCAATCTGAACCTCGGGTGAACCGGTGTCACCATCGTGGCGGGCGTGTTTTTCGATGATGGTAGTTTTTACGTCTTTGTCGATGCTCATTTGGCTATCCTTATTCACCGTCAGGTCAGTCACTAACCGGCCTGCGGTATCTTCAATACAGCGGTAAAGTATAGCAGAGCCACCATGCGCACGAAAGATGCTAATTACTGTTGCTCTCCTCAGCCGCCTCTGCAACCAGATTGACCGTGTGATGCGTGCGGAACAGGCTGTACTGGCCGGGTCGCGCCGGGATCGGGTTCAGGACGTTTTCCGTTTCCATGATCGAAAACCACAGGGGTAAATCCCACCTGTCGTCGCCGACGAACGTACGCACGTTATCTTCAGAGATCAGCATGTTCTGCTCGTATAGTTGCAGCAGCAACCGCACAAATTCATCTCGCATCCCCAGCAGTTTACTGCTGATGTCGCTATCGGTGTTGATTGAGATGCCCTTGGTGTTAAAGTTGCTCTGCGGGTTCTCATACTCGTCTACCGTGGCGGCGCCGTGCTCCATCAGGTACTCTACGGCCCGCTGGAACGACATTGAGCGGTCAAATGCTTGCAGGCGGCGGTGCAGGCTGCCCAGCGGGCACCATGCAAACCCCCGGAAGCTGGTAAACTGCTCCACGCTGACCACGATACGATAGACCATCGTGGCTGTCTCTGGCTCCTGCTCTCGGAGGTCGTCCAGCGTCAATGCTGACCATGTGACCTCGTCTGCATCGTGTGAGTAGGGGTGATCTGGCTCGGCTTCGCGCACCGGTTCCTGTTCAGCGAAGGTGGTAGCTGGCGTTTTGATGACCGGTACCAGATCATCCGGGTTGTGACGGTGTGGTACCAGTTCGCGCACCAGCACCTGTTCGCGCACCAGCGCGTCAATCCAGTGAGAGCGCCACTGATCGTTCATATTCATGCCGGGGCGCTCCAGTTCACGATCCATCGCCAGCCCTTTGAGCAAAAAGCCGTAGTTGACGTATTCCCAGCCGCGCACGCGCAGGGTATTTTTGACGCGAATCAGAATGCGATCACGAATCAGCCGGGTACGTTCAACTGTCGGGTGGTTCGCGTTGAGCGTGATACGACCGTTGGATGAAATAGCACGCAGGATGCCGAGTGAAATCGCCTGCGAAACCAGGTCAAGGCCGCGCTCTTCTGAGATAACCGCGCCCACGTCCTGTAGCTGTTGAACCAGTTCTCGTGTTGAGAGAACGTTTACTTCACGTCGATTGGCAACAATATCGAACTGGACAACCACGCTTGACCACTGTGACGGCGTAAAGGTATCTGCCGGGGCCTTCTGTAGATTGTCGCTATGGGCGACCCCGGATACCGACACACTGTAAGACTGGTGGGTTTGCAGGCTGGTGAAGTCCTCAATGTATTCCACGTTGACACCAGGGTTCTGTTCAAGCTGGCGGCTGGTACTGCCGCGTACGCCCCACACAATCACATGCTTATTACGGCTTACCAGCGAATTGAGCACATCGTTGAAGTCACGGTCGCCGCTTGCCAGAATGTAAACGTCGGCAGAATCGTCGTTGCGCGAATCGCCAAGGACATCCCGTGCAATACGAATATCTGCGCTGTTTTTACCCGGCAGGGTGAACACCGGCTCAATGTTTGCCATCATCATGCGGCTGGGGGCTTCTTCTGCCACTTCGCGCCCATTACCATCCACCATCGGCGGCAGGCTGCCACGCTGACCCCACGGCGCATACGACGCCATCTTGACAACATGCCCGTGGGCTTTGGCCTGGGTAACGAACCGCTCAATCAAATGGTCAAGGTTGACCGTGAAGCCCTGTTCATTCAGGCTGATGGCAATGTTTTCAAAGTCAACATATACTGCAACATTTTTCGTCTGGATGCCCAGCAGCGACTCGAACGGCTGGAAGATCACTTCATCAGCAAACTCAGTATCCTGTAGCACGTCCTGTGATCCCCAGACGCGGACACGTGCATTGCGTGTGGTGCGTACCCGCCGCACAAGGGGGATCAGATCCTGGCTGGTGGTCACGATAATCAGTTCGTCTACCGGGTCAGGATCAAACGCAAAATAGTGGATAATCAGTGCATCTGCGAGGCTGCTACGATCTGGCACGTTGAATGTATCGTAGCCAGCGGCATGGAAAACAAATTTCGGGTCAATATTGCGGGTTGCTTCATTGTCTTCGTAGGCGTCCCAGTTGGCTACGGCTACTGCCCGCAGCTTGTCCGGTGTGGTAAGCCCCGCAGCGAGGGCAGCCCCCCCACGTAACCCCACTGCGAGTACCTGAAAAACTACTGCTATTCCTCTTTTTTCAAATTGAAGCACGAT
>JBCCQC010000400.1:0-4989 GCA_039024535.1 Chloroflexota bacterium | reverse complement strand
GTGGCGGGTGGGTAGCTCTGCACGCTATGCTATGATGGTAACGTTCGCCGCGACCTTGCTACTGCCTCTCGAAAATAGCATCTACATCGGCGTGGGGTTATCACTTCTGCTGTATGTCTACACATCAGCGGGCAACCTGACGGTGGTACAGTTGCTCCCTACTGGCGACGGCCACTATCGCCGCACGTCGCTGCCGAAACAACTGCCACACAATCAGGCGCTGGTTATCTCTGTGAATGGGAACCTGTACTTCGCGGCGGTGCGCCGCCTGCAAGACCTGCTGCCAGACCCGGTCACAGCGAACAACACCGTTGTCATCCTGCGCATCCGGGATAATCAATACTTCGGTACAACGGGCATTCGGGCACTGGGCCGCTATGCGGAGCAACTGCGCAGCCACAACAGCCGCTTCGTACTCTCTGGCGTGAACCCGCACATACGCGGGCAGCTAGACCGGGCTGGTGGTATAAAGGTATTCGGTGAGGAAAATGTGTTCGAAGCCGGTGATGTAGTATTTGCCTCCACGGAACAGGCGTTAGATAGTGCGCAGCAGTGGCTCCGGCGGGATGCGCTGGCCGCTGGTTGATTTACCCGGCATTGCCCACGGGTTCAGATGTTGAGCTGTGCTGGCGGCGTTTTCTTTGCCCGATAACGAAGTGAGCGATAGCAAAGCCCAGAAGCACCACGGCAAATGCACATGCCAGCGCCACCACAGGTGCAGACCCGGCTGCTATGTCTGAGCCGGTTTGTTCCACTGCTGCCACGTCTGCTTCCGTGGTATTGCCAGAAGCCGAGGTCATAAACCATGTCGCGCCAAAAACAGTCGCCCCGGCTGCCACCACCATCGTTAACAGGCAGCTATGCAAAACCAGAGCAACCGTCATCACACCGGAAGCAATGAAATGCGCCATCGCTGACCGCTGGAAAAATGCGACAATCCCGTACAGTGGAATCGCAATATACATCACAATGATAAACACTTCCATAAGGGTTCCCCACCTCTGTAATTTGCCGTCAGTTGTTCCGCTGCGCCCTATCCCGCAACCGTCGCCACGCTCGATAGTGTGCCAGCATCAGGGCCAGCAGCACCGCCGCCGCCACTGCATTCACCAGAAAAATTGGCTCACCCAGAGCGCGGCCAGCGAACCCGGCTGCGCCTTCCACATCGGTCTGGTCGCCAAACAGAGCCGCCGGGATGCCACATATCACCAGCACAAATCCGAAAAGAAACAGGTGGTACAGCACAAACAGCAGGCTACCCGCAAATCCGGCTGTCATCACAAGGGCGGCAATCAGGCACCAGCGGTAAAGCTGCTGCCGCAATGCCAGCGCACCACAGGCAATCAACACCGTGTATATAACAGCGTAACCCGCAACATCTATGTTCACTGTATGGTGTCCTGTTAATCGTTACCCGGCTGGTTGCAATTGCCCGGAAAGTTGCATTAACCCGGCGGTCATCTGCCGGACGCGCCGCGCAATTTTCTCGTCAATGATTGTATGGCGGTCAAAGCGCTCCCATGCGCGGTCAATTGGCACAGTGGCAGGCACAACTACCCCGCGCAGCGCATGTACCATATGCACCATGCTGTCAATCGTGGTGCTGGCTCCATGTTCGCTGCCCCCGGTCGCCATCAGGCCCACGGCGCGGCCACTGAGGTAAGGGCGTGGGCCTGCATCCGTGAAATCAAGGAAGTCCATCGCGTTTTTCATAATCCCCGGCAGAATTCCATGATAGGAAGCCGTGGATAGAATCACAGCATCGGCCTGTCGTATCCCCTCAACGAAAATGCGCACGTTGTCGCCATAGTAGTTTAAAGACTTAATCGGGTCGTACATGGGCAGTTGCAGGTCATACAGCTTGAACGCCTGCACGTCTGCGCCGTGTTTTTCAAGGTCGCTTAATGCTGCTTCCAGCGCAAGGTAACTCTGTGAGTTAGGGCGGTTGGTGCCACCCACGCCAATAATTTTCAGTGCCATCGTCATTTTATCCCATCAAAAATCATGCTTTGCCGCCAATCCTAACATAGTGTGCGGCGCATTTGCGTATCAATACCATCGTGGCCGATAATCAGTTGAAGTTAACCGTCTATCCTTAAATTCGCGGTAAGAGCGTAGCACGCTACGCCCATGGCTGTAATCAAAGTTGAATGGAGCACAGAAGATGCGTTACATGATAGTCGTGGTGATAATGTTTGCGTTTGTAGGAGCCACACGCGCACAGGACGAAGAACCGACGCCGGTAGGCACCACATGGCAGTGGGTGGCGTACCTGAGCATGGACGATTCCACCATCACGCCGGAAAACCCGGCCATGTACCTGCTCACGTTGAACGAGGATGGCACACTCAACGTGACGGCGGACTGCAACATGGGCAGTGGTGGCTACAAACTTGAAGGTAGCAGCATGTTCATTGAAGTGCTTTCGCTCAGTCGGGCGCTGTGCCCGCCGGAATCGTTGTCTGAGGATTATTTAAGCCTGCTGGGTGATGTGGTGAGCTATGTGATTGAGGACGGTGATTTGTACCTGGCGCTGATGATGGATGCAGGCATTATGCAGTTTACGCCGCTGGCATTCCCCACAGACGTGACGTGGCAGTGGGAATCTTATGAGAGTAAGAGCGGGGCGATTTCGTTGACGGTGAAAACACCGGAAGACTATCTGCTAACGCTCAACAGCGAAGACAAATACGCACACATGCTCGTGGTCTGCAACCGGGGTACTGCCGAATATATCATTGAAGAGAATTCTCTGTCGTTTCAGATGATTAACGTATCACTGTTCGGTTGTCAGGATGACTCAGGCTATCTGGACTATATGGGATATTTGAGCCGTGTCACGACTTATGCTGTGATGGGTGACAACCTCATACTGACACTGGATACCGGCGCGACTATGACATTCAGCCGCGCCGATGAGTAAACCGGGTCGTAGCACGCTACGCCCCTACCGGGTTTATCCGGCGCGAACGGTCAGTTCGCAGATGAGAATGTACGACAACCGCGCACTTTCCACGCGGTACGTCCCGGCCTGCGCCTCCCACGTCGCACTGTAGATGCGTGCCCACCGTTCCGGGTCGCTGGCGATCAAAATCGGGTCGGTGTAGGTGACGCGCAGCACCTCAGTTTCCACTTTCAGTCTGCCGGGGTCGGTGTTTGGCGCGTCCCGCATTTCTGCGAAGTTATCGGCGGCGGGTGGACGGAACTCAAATGTCACGCGCTGGCCCTCGCGGAGGGGGCCGTTGCTGGCCTCGCAGGTTTCCATCTGGACGGTGTTGGTGCGCGGGGCCGGTACAAAGTCCGTAACCGGGATGGGGTTGCAATCGCCGGTTTGCTTGATGGCGGTGGCGGCAACCCAGTTGCTATTGCGCAGTTGATACCACGTTCTGCCGTCGGCGTCGGTGTTCTGCACCAGTGGCGTCAGTTCAATACCCGCGTTCAGTTCGTTAATCGTCTCGTAGAACGTCCCCGGCCCGGCCAGCAGTGGCGTGCCATTGCGCCGCACTGTATAGCGGCACAGGTTCGCCGGGACGGTTGCCGTGGGGATGGGCGTGGGCGGCAGAGCGCGGTACGCAGCAATCCGCGCTTCGATTTCACGTTCGGTTGCCGGGGCAGGAATCTGTGTGCGGGTGGGCAGATTATTCGTCGGCAGCGCCAGCAGACGCTCTGTGCTTGCCAGCGGCACGAGTTCCATTTCTGGCAGAGTAAATTCTGTGCCGAGTGGAGCCAGCAGCGCATCATCCACGTTCACGAGTCCATCCAGCACAGACACGCGGGTTTGCTCCCCGTCCGATTCAACGTAGACGGTTCCGGCAATACGCATCGCCGCGCCGTTAATCGTCAGCGAAACCTCGTCGTCGGGGTTCGGGGTTTGCAGCAGCACGCCACCATCAGCCACGCCATCTCCACACAGGCCCGCGCTGCTATTGGTTGCTACCGTCATCACCTGGAACGGGCGCAGGAACGGTGTATCGCTATCTACCACAGGTAGTTCCAGCGGGTTGCCTTCCACGGTGCCTACATCGGTTGCCACCCAGCCACGTTCGAGTGTCCCCGGCAATGTCACGCGCAGCCATTCGCCGTCCTCGGTGCGGCCATGCGCCAGAACCGACTCCCGCACGAAAATTTGCTCAATGATGTTCGTCTGCTGCTCTGCGGGGAAGTCCCGGATATTGAGGGTGCCGCGTGCAATCACAGGCAGTTCCAGCACGGGGGGGACGCCGTTGGTCACGGTCGCATTACCGAAGGGCAGCACCGTTACGGAGTTGCCTTCGGTATCGATGATGTCCGCACGCAGGAGCATCTGCGCAATAGCATAGTTCGGGGCGTCGAGGTTGTCTGTAGCTACGGTGAGGCTCTCTGTCAACGCCGCCGGGATGAGATTGCCTGCCGTATCAAACGGAAGTGGCTCTGTGCCCTGGAACGCGGCAGTCACCGCGCCGTTGCCGAAGCATAGTTCGTCGCGCTCGGTTTGCTGGCACACCGCCCCGGCACGTACATAGCTCAGCAGCGCGTTGGGCGGGCACACCGCCGGATCCTGCGCGTGTGATGCCTGTTCGCCTGACAATATCAGCAGTGGCAGTGCCACCGCAAAGTAAACAACAGCCCACCACCCGGACTTAAACTGATTTCTCCCGATCAACATCATCAAATCTCCCTTTGTCGCTCTGCGCCTTCGCGCCCTTGCGTAGAAAATGCTCTGTGCAGATGAAATCACTATAGCATTTTTGTTACGGCATTTCTCACAGCGATAGAACGAGCGTATAGTTTGCGTAGGGTTGACGTGGGGCAGGCGGTAAGTGCGGGATTCTTATGTTCCGCATACAATGCAATTGTCAACGTTATCTTAGCGGCAGGGGATGTGCTTATGAAACGACTCGGAATTATATTTTCACTGATGCTGGCAACCGGGCTATTCGCCGTGGGCATGGTATTTGCGCAGGGCACCAGCCCGGACTTCGAAACTGTGCGTAGTCTGGGTGCGCCCCG
>JBCCQC010000399.1:0-4990 GCA_039024535.1 Chloroflexota bacterium | reverse complement strand
GTGACAGCCCCGGCATGGTCGCCGGATGGTACGCGGATTGCTGCCGGGTGCGATGGTACGCTGTGCCTGATAAACCCGGATGGCAGCGGCCTCACGCTGCTGGCGTCACGGGGGGGGCGTCCGGCGTGGTCGCCGAGTGGTGAGTCGATTGCATTTGTGTGCCCCGGTACCGGCCTCGACACGGTATGCATCATCAGCCGCAATGGTATCAACGTCTTTGCAGTGACGGATGAGTTGGGGCAGGTGGTCAATACACCACAGTGGTCATCGGATGGTAGGCGGCTTGCATTTGACCTCATCACCGGGGACGAGCCAACCGCAACACTGTACGTGCTGAATATTATTTCTAACCGGCAGCAGGCAGTGGCGCAGGTTTCCACAACGGATAATAACGGCTTCTTCGGCATTAGCTGGCAACCGCAGTAACGGTGTTGCACCCCTGTAATGTGACGCGCCTCAGTAATACAAATCCGGGAGGGAAGCCATGCTGTACTACTTGCCTGCGTTGATTCTGGTTGTCATCGCAGTGGTGTTGACTATCATTCTATGGACGCGCCGACCTGCACTGACGCGGCAGCCACTCCTGATTGTGTTTATAGGTATTCCGGCCATCTTTGTAGTTCTGGGGCTGGTGATGTCTACCGTGTTTGTTTACCTGCAACGGGCACAGACCATTGAACTGGCGTTGATGCCCACCGGCACAGACCTCTCTGTGTTTTCACAGCCAGAAAATGGTACCCGGCTGGCGCTCACTGGCACGCTGGTGGATAACCCTGTGCTGACCGACGAAGAATTTGACATCGCAGATATGGGATTTGTGATTTTCCTGCTGGAGCAGTTCAACGACGAAGACGAGACTATCGTATGGATGCTTATTCGTCAGCAGAACCAGCCACTTACGCTTATGGTGGATGGCGGTGAGGTAGAACTGTTAACCGGGGAGGGCGGCAATACCCGGTTGAGCAATGCCGGGCGCGAACGTCTCGGTGACAGCAATTTCCGCGTGGGTGGATTCCGCAACGGCGATTCTGTGACGGTAATTGGCAGCAAATCCAGTGATAGCCAGCTTACGGCTTCTCGAATACATGGTGGTGACATCGCCTCTATGATAGAAAACGACGCTGGAAACGCAATTGCACTCGGCATCATCGGGTTATGCTTCGGAATGTTCGGGGGTGGGTTTATTCTCGTCGTGCTGCTCATCGCTGGCCGCCGCAAACCGCCGCCAGAAGCCCCATCGCCTGCCTGAAAATACTATTTCACGTTCACCGTAAATTGCCCCGCCTGCACAATCGTAATAATCCCGGCCCATGTACACATTAGCTTGGACGAGTTGCTGAGGGCCGGTTTACCTTTAATCAACACTGTGGGGGAACCGGGTAGCCACGGTGCCGCCGTCACCGGGACGCATGGGGCGGGTGTAAAAACACCCAGTGCCGCCGCAGTCGCCGCAATTACAGCGGGGTTGGTGGGTGCAGAGCACATGCCAAACGGCGGGATATTTTTAACCGGGATGTTATCCATAATGGTTGCCGCCGGGGTCTTGACGGCGTTGGTCAGGTTTTCAGGCGTTACAATGAGGGTAGACGGGGCCACACCGAACGAGCATTTGAGCATGGCTCCCATTTTTACCAGTTGGGCCATCAGGGTTGTCCTCACAATACAATTGTCGTCAATCTCTATTGTATGCAACTTCGTGATTTTTGCAGCATTTTCCTGCATCTGTGGAATTTGCTGCACAGGTAGAAAAATTTTGTAAAATCTGAGCGCGTGTGTTATGTTATATCACGTTGGTCAAAATTAAATTTATGTCAAATACCGTTTAGTGCCATTCTGCCTGTACACATCCGCTCCAGCATCCACCAGCATTCACAATAGCCACACGATGACAGGGGAAAACACGCTCTGTCTGTCAGGTTTTACTATTTGCTGTGCGGATTTTATGGGGCGAGGTGACAATGTTGTACTGTAGCAAAGATGGTAATGTATATCGCCATATACCTGTGTGGTAGGCGCTCATGCTGGCTGTACGGGTTTTCGGCAAAGATGTTCGCAGTACAGGGGGAAAATCGTAGCGCACCCGGTTCATACCACCACACCGCGCAACACAGCCACTACCAGCGGCTCCGGGGCATGGAAAAACATACAACACCTGACCACAACTCGAATAACCAATACTTTACATAGGAGAGAGACCTGAATGAATAAGTTTATTGTTATGCTTGCGCTGCTGGCGCTGGTGATGGTACCGACCTCTGGTACGGCGACCGCCCAGGACTGTAACTTTGCAGAAGAGCCGATTGTATTCGGTGGTATTGCACCGATGAGCGCCCCCGGTGCGGTAGCCGGTGGTGTGGCTATGAGCTGGGCCTTTGACCAGGCCGCTGCTGACCTGAATGCTGACTGCGGCATTGAAATTGACGGCACAAACTACATGATCGAAGTGATCCTCGGTGACAGTGAAGGTAGCCCGGAACGCGGCCAGGCTGTTGCAGAGCGCCTCATCCTCGAAGATGACGTAGTGGGTATGGTTGGCGTGTATCACAGTGCTGTTGGCCTGGCAACAATGGGCATTATGCAGGAAAATGCCATCCCGACCGTTTTCAGTGAGCCGTGGAACGACAACGTAAGTGCCAACGGCATCGAAGAATACGAAGGCCAGCCCGCACGCATCACCACCAACGAAGCCGGTATTGACTACATCTTCCGTATTGCACCGTCCTCCTCGATGGTGGGTAGCGCTGTAACCGACTGGCTGATTGCGCAGGGTGTAGAAGATGTGATCCTCATTGTGGAGAACACCGACTACGGCCAGCCCGCTGCCGCTGATGAGCGTGCACGCCTGGAAGCTGCCGGCGTAACTGTAGAAAGCCTGGACGTTGAGCTGGGTACCGAGGACTTCGTGCCGATCCTGAGCCGTATTCAGGCCCGCCCGGAAGCACCGGACGCGATCCGCATTGTTGTAACTGGCGAAACCAGCTTTAACCTCACCCAGCAGATGGCCGAACTGGGCATCGCACCGACGGAAGACACCATCTGCGTGACCAACCAGATTGCCTTCCAGTCCGAGCAGTACTGGAACACAGTGCCGGATGGTAACTACTGCGCCTTCAACCGCGTGGGCATTATCCCGACGCTGTTCAATGACCTCGCTATAGAAGTGAATGCCGCCTACGAAGAAGAATTCGGTGACATCATCGCTAGCTTTGCTATGGAAGCCTACGACAGCGTATGGATTCTGGCAGATGCAATGGAGCGTGCCGGTAGCTTTACTGATGCGGACGCGATTGCCCTTGAACTGGAACTGACCGACATCGAACTGACGCAGGGCCGCTACTACTTCACCTATGGCACACACAACCCGGACATTCTGGAGGGTGTACCGAGCTATATGTGGCACCAGTGGACGGATCCGATTGTGACTGTGATGCAGTACTTCGAAGAAGGCCAGAGTAGCCTGGAAGCAGCCGTCATCTGGCCGGAAGTCTACCAGACGCATGGCACCAGCTACATCGTACCGGGCACCTCACCGGAATAGAAACGGCAGGCCGGGGGCTGGCGACAGTCCCCGAACACAGGATTTAAAGTGGTTTGACCACGGGGCGCAATTGTATTGTGCCCCGTTGACGTTCCAGCAGCACCATTCCGAAACGCTAGTAAGGGGACATCTTTATGAGTGTAGCTGTTGCATGGCTGATTGGAGCCATATTCTTTGCGGTGGCCGGGGCCGTTGTGGTGCCGCGCCGCTACCGGGCAAGGGGCCTTGATGATACGAATACAACGACCGCCGCTGCACTGGGCGGGTTCGTTTCCGGGCCGCTGGTACCGGCATTACTGTGGATTACCACACCGAAACTCAGCCGTGTGTGGATGGTGACGCTGACGGTTTTGAATCTGGGTGTGCTGTACAGCATGTTCGCTACCGCCTTCCCGGAAAATCTGTGTGTGGTTGCACCCTACAACGCCACGTACCTCTCGCAGCAGGTAGCAAACGGTGTGGTCATCGGGGCCATTTATGCGCTGATGGCTGTGGGCCTGACGTTGATTTACAGTGTGGCAGGCATTGTGAGCTTCGCGCATGGGCAGCTTTACATGATTGGCGGCTATTTTTCCTATTATTTCTTACTGCTCACATCCAACTACCTGACTGAACTACGCGGCGAAGAAGTCGTGGTGAACCCGGTGTTTGGTATTCTGGTGGCGGGGATCCTGGTGTTCATTGTCGGCGCATTATTCGAGCGCATGTTCCTGCGCCCGATGCACGAGGGCCTGATTGAGCGTGCGGCAGAGTACGCGATTCTGATTACGTTCGGGTTTGGCTTTTTCATTGAGTATGCGACGCTGGCTGTGGCCGGGCCGTTCCCGGTGCGTGGCGAACGCTATACCGATACACGCCTGTTCCAGCTAGAGCGCATTCAGGTGACAGAAACGGCAGCTTTTGGCCCTATCAACATCATTGCAGACCGTGGTGTGGCGATGGTGATCGGCGTGGTGCTCATTTTCGCGCTGCTGTACTTCCTCAACCGTACATGGACGGGCAGCGCACTCCGCGCAACCAGTATGGACAAGCAGGCTGCTGCTGTTACAGGCATCAACCCGATTAACATGAACACACTCGCTTTCGGCATTGGTGCGATGCTGGCCGGGATGAGTGGCGCGGCACTGGTACCGATTTTTAGCTGGGTGCCATACATCGGTGCAGAGATGGCCGGACGCAGTTACGTGATTGTGGTGCTGGGTGGCCTGGGCAGTGTGCCGGGGGCGCTGCTGGGCGGCATTATCGTGGGCGTGGTAGAGGCTGTTGGCAGCGGGTGCTTCCCGGATCCAAGCCGGGGCGCGGCCTATAAAGAGGCGTTCGCGCTGGTTATTTTCGCGCTGGTGCTGCTGCTCAAACCGACGGGACTATTCGGAAGGGATCAACTGTAATGACGGCTGTATGGAGACAATTCGAAAACGCAATTGATAGCAGCATCGGGCGGCGTAACCTGGG
>JBCCQC010000398.1:0-4996 GCA_039024535.1 Chloroflexota bacterium | reverse complement strand
TGCGCATCTTCAGAAGACCAGCTTCTCGAAATTTCATGAGCATGGCATCAAGCAGCAGAGCCTCGGCATCACCTTTCAACAAACGATCGCGGAACTCGCTCAGGACTGAGTGATCGAAGCCTCGATCGTCCATGGGTAAAGCCAGCAAGTATTTCCAGTCGATGCGAGCCTTGACTGCCTGTGCCACCTGTCGATCTGATAATCGTTCCATGAACTGCATGATAGAGATTAGCGCCAACCGTGCTGGACTATACCCCGGTTGGCACCGATCAGGATATAGTTCGACAAAATCAGCATCTTAATAGAAGGCTTCGAATTGATCCCGTAGCCGCAGATAGAGGTTGTCATCGTCGAAGATTGCCTTAGCAAGCTGGATGGTCTCCGATGGTATCGGGGATAAGGGTGTGGTTTTCAACTATATAGGACAGTCCTCTCGACAATCTTTTGCGAGATCCCATTATGGCGGGGCTATTTGAATTCGCCAACGGTATCCGCTACTGACATTTTTCCATTTAAGGAGACCATCTGATATTGAGAATGTGTGATACAGGCTAAACTCATAGAGCAGATGTTGCAAACCAGTCGCAAGGGGGGATTATGCTGGATTGATGTAGTGTATCAGGACACCGTGCTAAAAAACACTTTCTGCTTAACTTCGGCTATGGGGCCTACCAGCCCGAAGCTGTGTTTCAGACGAATATCTTCGGACGAACTGCCAATTAGAACATCAACCGTGCCGGGTTCCACTACGTACTGCATCTGCTGGTTGTAGTAGGCCAGCATATTGACAGGGAATTCAAACATCACAACAATAGATTGATCCAGTTCAAGCGTCACACGTTTGTAGCCGCGCAGTTCCTTTACAGGGCGAGTCACGCTGGCCCCGTGGGTTTGTGTGTACAACTGCACAACTTCGTCCCCGGCGACGTTACCGGTGTTCGTTATCTCCACCTTTACGGTGATGCTTTCACCACCTCGTGCCGTCGTCGGTGTGACCTCCAGACCAGCGTATTCGAATGTTGTATAGCTAAGGCCATGACCGAATGGATAGAGTGGTCTTGTGCTCTCCTCAACATAGTTCTCTTTCCAATGAGAACGCCCGCCAGATGGTTTATGGCTATAAAACACAGGCACCTGCCCAACTGTTCGCGGGAAGCTTATCGGTAGTTTGCCACCGGGATTGACCTCACCGAAGAGCGCATCAGCGATCGCGTGTGCGCCCTCTTCTGCCGGGAACCATGCTTCCAGAATAGCCGGAATATCTCGTGCCATCCACTCGAGTGTTACCGGACGACCGTTAACCAGTACCATGATAACCGGCGTACCAGTCTCATGGACTGCTCGCACAAGATCTGCCTGCACACCGGGTAAACCAAGTTGAGCTCGGTCGCGTGCTTCGCCAGAGGTGCATTCATCCGTCAGCCCCGCCTTATCCCCAACTACAAGCACCGCTACATCCGCACCGGATGCTGCCTGCACCGCCTGCACAAAGCCACTGCGATCATCACTGTTCACATCACATCCGCGTGCATAACGTATCTGTCCCTCTTTATCCAATACCTGCTCGATAGCGGCTCGCACGCTGACTGCCTCAATGAAGTCGTCCACATCGGTAACCTTATCGGGTATTGGCATGTCGAATACGTTGGTATCATCCGCCTGTTGTGTCATCTCAATCAACGTTTCGATGTGGGCCGGGTAAGCGTAGTCTCCAAAGAGGTTACGGGTGCTGTCGGCGTTTGGGCCAATCACTGCAACGGTTCTGGTATCTCCGCTTAATGGCAGAATTCCATTATTTTTCAGCAACACCAGCGATTTCTGTGCCAGCTTACGGGCTATGGCTCGATCCTGACGGGTATCGAATTCGACGGCGTCCACATCTACGTACGGTTTCTCGAATAATCCAAGTGCCATTTTCTGACGCAGGACGCGCCTCAGTGCAATATCGACCAGGTCTTCGCGCAGGTTGGCACTTTCAACAGCATGGCGCAACGGGTCGCCGTAACAATCCGTGGCAGGTAGCTCGACATCAATTCCGGCGTTCAGTGCTATATGTGCTGCACGGCCCTTATCGTCTGTAAGCCGGTGGTGCTGGCGAAGCTGCTCAATAGCGAAGTAGTCGCTGACAACCGTACCATCGAACCCCCATTCATCGCGCAGGATATGTGTTAGTAGTTGCTCACTTGCCCCGCATGGTACACCATCAAGCTCATGGTAGCCGTTCATGACGGATCCCAACCCCGCCGTTTTGACGGCTGCTTCGAATGGCAGTAAATACACCTCGTGCAATTCGCGGGCAGGAATGTGTGCCGGTGCCCAGTTCAGCCCCCCTTCACTGGCTCCATAGCCGACGAGATGCTTGGCAGTGGCAACCACCCCTTCCTGCAAGCTATCAGCCTGCAGCCCGTGTACATAGGCTACGCCCATAGTGGCTGTCAGATAGGGGTCTTCTCCGAACGTTTCTTCAACGCGGCCCCAGCGGGCATCGCGGGTTATATCGAGTACAGGAGCCAGCGCGTGGTGCGCCCCAACCGATCGCATCTGCCGCCGGATGATCCCTGTCATCTCCTCAACGAGTTCTGGTTCCCATGTGCTGGCCACACCAATAGCCTGTGGAAAGACAGTTGCCCCAAATGCCATATAGCCGCTGCAACACTCCTCATGGATGACCGCTGGAATCCTGAGACGGGTGTTGTCCTGTAACCACTTCTGAATCTGGTTGGCGATAACGGCAGCCTCCTGTGGCCGCACATTACTCGCTCCACCGAGACGCGTAACCTGACCGATTCCATGACTCATTTTGTCTTGAGCTCTGGAACTGCTGAACACAGTCCCATCCAGCACCTCATAAATCCAGAAACTGCCGAGTTGGGCCAGCTTTTCATCGAGCGTCATGCGCTCGATCAGGTCATCAACGCGCTCTGTGATTGAGCGGTTTGCATCTGCATAAACCATCGTCATACGTAGCATTCCTCTCTATTGCTTCTCAGTCCATCTGGATGGACACCTCATGTGGCCTCAGCCGGTATCAATACCAGAAGATGGTGGTGCCAACTTGAAGTCTGCACCATTCCACCCGGCAAACCTATCCTTTGACAGCCCCTGCTGTCATTCCAGAAACAAATGCTTTCATCGAGAAGGAATACACAATAACGATGGGTACAGACCCCAGAACAGCCGCCGCCATCAGCGGTCCCCAGAAGAAGGCATCACCGAATGAGAATGCATTGGGCACACCCACTGGTAGCGTTTGATGCGATGAGGATGGCAAAAGCGCAAGAGCATACAGGTATTCATTCCACGACACAGTGAACGTGAAGATACCAGTGCTTATAATTCCAGGGCGTGCAAGGGGAAGCGCAACCTTCCAGAACGCCTGCCAGTAGGTTGCACCATCAACGCGGGCAGCATCTTCCAGATCTCTTGGAATCGTTCGGAAGAACCCGGTCAATAACCATGTGGCAAGGGGAACGGCCATTGTTGGATACACAAGCATAAGACCGTATACACTATCGAAAAGCCCCAACTCCCGAACAACTACTGACATCGGAATGAACAGCAGCGTCGGCGGTACCAGGTACGTCACAAAGATAGCGAGGCTCACTGTCCGCACCCCGGCAAACCGATAGCGCACAAGCGCGTATGATGCCAGAACTGCCAGCGTAGTGGAGAGAACAGTCGTCACCACAGCGACCATAAGACTATTGAACGACCATCTGAGAAAGGGCGTCTCGGTTATCAACGACCTGACATTTTCCAGGGTGGGATTCAGAACACCCATCGGTGCGATGACTGCTGTGATCTCTGCTTCCGGTTTAAGCATGGTGACAACCATGAAATAAATCGGAAACAGAAGAAAAATCAGAAAGATGAAGAGGGTCACATAGCTTACCACATCGGTAATGAACCGTTGCCACCGTTGATCCTGTAGTACAGAGGGGACACCGTTCATGTTTACACCTCCCGTTGCAAATAGCGTAATTGCAGAATGATGACCAGAAGTAGAATTGGGAACAGGAATAGCGATATTGCCGATCCTTCACCTAACTTGCCACTGAGCATTGCTTGCTGATAAGCGTATGTGCCCAGCACGTGTGTGGTATTGAATGGGCCACCTCGTGTCAGCACCTGGACGATTTGCACTTCACCTGATGTTTGCACGATGGAAAAGAGCGACGTTACCATAATAACTGGCATAATCCACGGCAGGGTGACGTAGCGGAACCGCTGTATGACATTGGCGCCGTCGATCATGGCGGCTTCTTCAAGTGCTCTGGGGACGTTCTGTAGCGCGGACAGGTAGATAACCGCAAAGAATGGCATCCCCCGCCACACATTGACGAGCATGACAGAAAAGAAAGCTAAACCGGGTCTACCCAACCATAAATAGGGTGCGCCGGGGAAGTTAATCGCCACCAGTGCCTGGTTGATCACGCTATAGGTGGGTTCGAACATCCAGCTCCAGACCAGGATGCTGAGCGATGCCGGGATCACCCATGGCAGCAGCACGATGCCACGAAGCAAATTGATGAACGGGATGGTTTTACGGTTGAGGACAAGTGCCAGTATCAAACCGAGTACGATCTTGATGGGAACGGCACCCAGGGTGTAAACCAGCGTGTTGACGAACACTTTTTCGCGGAAAATCGAGCGATCCCACAGATTGACATAATTTTCCGGGCCAATGAAGTTCCCGGTTGCCGCTCGCGCAACCTCCAGATCGGTCATACTGAGCCACAGAGCACGCAAAAACGGATAGGCGACCAGCAGAAGGATCAACAGAACTGCGGGTGCCACCATCATGCGTCCCAGCGTCACCTCGTTGTCAAAAATCGCACCGGGCCCGGTGCGATGCTCTTGTTCTCTGGTTGGTCCAGTGGTTATCGATGCCATAAACAGTATCTTTCAAATAATAACCATGTTGCCAGTCAACCGCAGGTGCTGGCAGCATGGTTATTATTTGAAAGATACTGTTTATGGCATCGATAACCACTGG
>JBCCQC010000397.1:0-5008 GCA_039024535.1 Chloroflexota bacterium | reverse complement strand
GAATCCAGCGCCTACGATGCTGGACTTGCTTTGCTGAATGCGGGTGTCAGCGTGCTACCCGTTATTGGCAAGCGACCTGCTGTATTTAACTGGAGCCGCTTCCAGGCCGAAGCGATGAACGCGCCAGATTGGATGGAGGCCACCTACGGCAATAACAGCATTGGTGTGGCCGCCATTGCCGGGGCCGTGTCCGGCAATCTGGTCATCATCGACCTGGACGGTTTGCCCGCTATGAAGTCTTTTGTTGGCCGCTTCCCCGATCTGACCGAAAGCCTGTGTGTTGGGTCGGGCAGCGGCAACGGGATGCACATTTACCTGCGGGTGGATAACATGCCACCCAACCGCCGCAAAAACGGTGTGGAGATACGCGGGGAAGGCTGTTACACCGTGTGCCCGCCGTCCATCCACCCCGTCACAGGCAACCGCTATCAGTTGCTTCACGATGCCCCCATTTTGCAATTTAACAATATCAATCCGGTGCTGCGCTGGTTGAATCCTGAAAAGCCCGTTCCAAACACGGAAGTCAACGATTTGCGGCCATCTGGCGGTAACGATGCGTGGGTGACAGCCGCGCTACTTCGAGAGATTACTAATTTGCGGCTTGCATCGGAAGGCAATGTCAACAACACGCTGAATGCGGTGTCATACCGACTGGCACGCATTGCCGCCAACCCCGACAGCGGCCTGATCCCGTCCGATGTGCAGAGCACCATTCTGGCGTCCATTCCCGACTATATCGCACGGGAAGGTGAACGCGCCGCCCGTAATACGATGATGTCTGGCTGGCGTGCAGGCTGGGCGAAACCTGCACACATCCCACAGGCGCAGTATGGACGCGATAACCAGTGAACTGGTTGCAATGGAGGAACCCGCCGATGTTGACGATGCTGTCATGGGGGACGCCTTCATTGCGACCAACGCAGGCCACTACGCCTTCCTGTGGGGCGAGTGGCACCACTATCACAACCAGCGCGGTCTGTGGCAACAGGCCGAACGGAAGGCAAAACGAGACATGGTAGACCATCTGAAAACCTACCGCCGTCGAAAAATCAAGGTCACAGCCAGCCGGGTGAAGGGTGTTCTGGAATACTGCGAGAACTACCTTCCACCGGAGGATACGCTACCGCAGAACGGGGACTTAATCCCGATGCGCAACGGTGTGTTCAACGTCCGCACAGGGGTGCTGCACGCGCACGCGGCTGAAAACTACTTTCGACACGGTCTCGACTTCGATTACAACCCGCAGGCGCACTGTGAGCACTGGAAGCTGACACTGGAACAAATTCTTGTTACACCCGCAGGGCGCACCGATTTTGACCTGATTGCATTCGTCCAGGAAGCGATGGGCTATTGCTTCTGGGGAGACAACCGCTTGCAGGCCGCCTTCCTTTTTTATGGGGACGGCGGCACGGGCAAATCAACGATTATTGAGGTGCTGCAATCCATGATTCAGTCTGCGGTGCCCATTGATCTGGAAACCCTGAACGAGTACCAGATGGCAAGCCTTGTGGATGTGCGGCTGGCTGTGGTGTCTGAATTTGAGGACAACGCCACATTTCCAGAAGCGGCGTTCAAGCGTCTCTTATCCAGTGACCTGGTACAGGCGCGGTTTCCGCACGGACGGCCTTTCAGCTTCCAGCCCGTGTGTACCGTGGTGGGCGCGATGAACACGCTGCCCCGTGTCAAAGATAGATCACACGGCGTCTTTCGGCGCGTGTTCATCGTGCCCTTTCATCGGGTGGTAGCAAGCCCTGATGTGTATCTGGCACAGAAGTTGCAGAAAGAAGCCCCCGGCATTTTTGCATGGGCAATGGAGGGGCTGGCCCGTCTGCGCGACCGTGGGCACTTCCAGCCACCGCAACAGGTCGTGGACGCTGGAAACGAGTGGCGCTATCGCAACGACACCGAACGTCAGTTTATCAACAGTCGGTATGTGAGAGTTAATACAGACGGCCTGATTGCCAGCGCCGAACTGTACCGCCTCTACAAAGAGTGGTGCAAAGAAAACGGCACCTACGCCAAGTCACAGGCCGCTGTTGCCCGTGACTGGAAACGATTGGGCTTCACCAGTGAGAAAAAACGGGAGGGTATGCACTGGCGTGGCGTCGAAAGCAACGAAATCAGAATTGATTTAAACCATCTGTAAGGGAGCAAACAACACCATGCAACAGCACGAACTGCTATCACAACTTCGTGAACTGACCGATGACGAACGCCTGGACGCGAAAGAAGCCGCACACGCGGTCATCCTGCGCGAGATTGGCGACCGTCCGCACCGGGACGCTTTTACAGGCGTCAACGTCTCTGACTATCCCCGCTGGGCGCGGGTCATGGTCGGGGTACTGCTGATGACCGTCTTTCTATCAGCAGCAGCGCCATCACTATTCCGGCTCTACAAAGCCGGACGGGACGCCCACCTGGAACATAGCTCTGTGGAGTGGCAGGCCGCCATTGTGGGCGTTTCAACGTTCATGCTGGCGGAGTTTATCATCATCACCAGCACATTGTCCGCGTCCATCTTCTTTCGCGGACGGGCAAGGGCATGGTTTGCCGTGCCTGTGGTTCTGGGGCTGGCAATGGCTTTCGTCGGCAACTGGACGGTGGTACAGCCCAACACCGTGTTTGAGTGGTTGGAAACCCTGGTACCACCGCTCACGGTCGTGTTCGTGTCTTTCATCGGAGAACGGCTGGTACTGGACGGGATGAAACAGGCCCATGCTGATGAGGCCGCGTACCAGACGGCAATGTCAGAGTGGCAGAGCGCCACACGGGACGTTGAAGGCCATCCGAGATGGACACCTGTATATGCCAGGGCGCTGATCGGCGCACTGCGCACGGTCAATAGTAAGGGCACTGGTGCAAAGGCACGCCGCGAATTGATGGATGGGCTACCCCGTGGAGCGTGGGCGCGGCTGGTGCGTCGGGAACTGGATATAGAGGGCGGTGCATGGCTCACAGAAGCCACACCGGACAACTTCGAAGTTAAGACAGTCCATCCATCCACCGAGGGAAAAGTACCCCATTCTGGGCCTACAGTCCCCGCACTGGCCGCCACCGCAAATATCAAAACAATGCCCAGCGTCAACGGGCATACAGAGCACGTCAAAAACTAAAAACCGTTACGAAGTAAAGGAAAATCACCATATCATGTACAGCAAATTGACCATTGCAGGATACGTGGGCAACATCAGCGAACTGAAGTACACGCAGGACGGAGTAGCCGTCGTTAACTTCTCCGTGGCAGTAAACAAGGTCTGGAACGATGCCAGCGGCAACCGCCAGGAGCGTGTGACATGGTACCGCGTGGCGTGCTGGCGTCGGCAGGCAGAAGTCGTGGCCCAGTACGTGACGAAAGGCAAGCTGGTACTGGTTGAGGGCGATGAAATTAAGGCCACCACATACACCGGACAGGACGGACAGGCCCGCGCCAGTCTGGAAGTCACGGCCAATCTGGTGCGCTTTATGAGCGGCAAAACTGAGGGTGAATCATCCACGCCGCCCTCTGATGCTAACGACATTCCGTTCTAGGTTTTAACTCAGGTGTACCCCCAGGTTTAAACCTATGCCAGAAGACATCAGAAAAGCCATACACAAACTGCTGTGCGATACCGGTAAGCCCATGACGGCCCAGCAAATTGCGGACGCTATCAAGCGCAAAAAATCATCGTGGCTTATGACACACATCAAGGCGCTGGTTGCTGTGGGATTGGTGAATGAAACCGTGCCAGAACGCAGTGGAAACGGGCGTCCTGCGCATCTCTATGCCGCCAGTAAGCGTAGTGAGCAAGGTGATTTGCGCCGCCAGTGGCAGGCGTGGTGTGCTGCTAATTTCGCACTCGATTACCTGATATGGTTAGAACTGGTAGCGCGTGGTGAGATTGACAGGACGGGTGGGTGAAAACCCACCTTGCTACCCGTCTTAGTGATATTATCACGTGTAATTGATAACAATCGATAGCAACCTGTCTACCAGCATTTGAACGCCCGCCATGCCACCTGCCAGATACACAGACTCCCCGCCGTGTATCGTTTATTTGTAGCTCAGTATATCGACTGCCGCAGAATCATCCGTAATGAGCACATCAATGTAGTTGCCGCGTAGCGCCCCTAAAATAGCCCGCGCTTTATTTACGGTTCCAGCCACCGCCACCACAGTCTGAATCTGCCGAAGGGCGTTCAGCCCAATGCTGATTGAACGGCGGTTGAGATCCACATCCACGATATTGCCATGCTCATCGAAGAATTCAGCGCACATGTGCCCCACAGCGCCTATAGCATGTAAATGCGCCAGCTCTTTGCGGGTTAAATATCCCATCCAGATTGAACCCGACGTATCCGCACCCAGTGCGCCAATTCCCAGCAGCGCAATGTCAGACTGCCTGCCTATAGAAAGCACATCCTGTACAGACGGCTCTGTAACCAGCAGATCACGGATGCGCACATCTTCTACAATCAGCGGAGAATGCAAATAACGATAGCTGGCGGTATATTTTGCAGCCAGTGCCCGCGTCAGATCCACCCCCTCGATAAGCGGATTGTTCGACCCCAGCGCACCGATAATCTGCACAACGGTCACATTTTCTCTCGGCGTGGGGGGCACCTGCTGCACAGTCTGTTCAACAGAGCGCCCATAAGACACGCCCAGCACCATGTTGTCATCCGTAATACGGTTCAGGTAGCGGGCGGCAAGCTGGCCCATCCCCTGCATCACATCCTCTATTGGATGCCCAAAACTCTTGAGCACCCGCACATCTTTCAGGTCAAATGCAGCCATCAATTCCGTTTCAAGGTGGGTATCACGCTCCCACGTGTAATTGATCGTAATCTGAACAATGCCGGTATCACGTGCCTCCTGCAACAGACGAGACACAGTGGAACGCGAGGTGTTCAACCGCCGCCCGATTTCGGACTGTGTGAGATTCTGTTCATAATACATCTTCGCGGCAGCAACAAGCTGCTGCCGATTGAGATGGTTTGCCATTGCACAACCCTGTTGACTCATCCCGCT
>JBCCQC010000396.1:0-5020 GCA_039024535.1 Chloroflexota bacterium | reverse complement strand
ATGTCGTCAATTCTGCTATTGGATAATGGATTATATAACTGTGTGACTTCCATGGTCTCAACATCAACAAGCATCAGTCTTTGCGAGCTAGAGACCACATATGCGATATGTGTACCATCCGGTGATAACTCCATCTCTCTGGTCATGTGGCCCCCAAAACGATACTGTGCATGATCATCTGCTCTCACGGGGAAGGTTTCGCCAGTTGCAGTGCGCCACTCAATTCGCACATGTGATAGAAAGACAATTTCTTCATCGTCCGGCAACCAGAAGATGCGCTTTGCCGGGGTGTTGATCGGTGAAACAGGGGTTCTCGTCAGTGTCTCAGTGTCAAATAACCATACCCGATCATCGGCGTAATATGCTATCCCGGTACCGTTATGTGACCAGACCATGTCAGCCGATTGTTGCAGATCAACAGTCGTCTGTTCACCGGAACTGACATGATATAGAAGAAACATGCCATCATTCCAGTACAGAATGTACCTGCCGTTCTCCGGCGCAGACCTCAATATGCCTTCAATGAGCGGCGCACTCTGCCTGAATACAATATCGTATAGAACAATATTGTTCTCTGGCGCATCAGCGGGGCCTGACAGCGCTTGTAACAGCAAATGCGGGCGCTCCTCCGTCACCACCGGAGCCAGCAGGCGCATCCCCACCACCGCGCACAATATAACCGTGTGCAGGCTCACCACCGCCTGTATGAACACTCGCAGCATGTCCCATCATCCCCGCGTACACAATGATCTAATGAGTTTCTATTGTAGCAGCGCAGCGCCCATGTAAGGGGAAGCGGCGGGAAGGCGTCAGATAGTCAAACGACGATAGTGCGACATCAAACAATTTCCGCACGCAATCACACGGAGGGAACACCCATGAGCATGAATCTACACGGCATCCACCACGTCACGGCGGTGAGCGCCCGCATTGGCGACAACGCTGACTTCTTTACGCGTGTACTCGGCCTGCGCCTGGTCAAAAAGTCCGTGAACCAGGATGACACCAGCGCCTACCACCTGTTCTACGCGGATAAAATCGGCAGCCCCGGCACGGATATGACCTTCTTCGACTGGCCCGTTCCGGCAGAGAGCCGTGGCACGGACAGCATCGTGAATACGGCTTTCCGCGTGAACGGCACGGACGCCCTGACCTACTGGATTGAGCGTTTCGACGCGGAAAATGTGCCGCATCAGGGCATCGAGACGTTTGACGGGCGCAGCGTGATTCACTTTGAGGATTTCGAAGGCCAGCGGATGATGCTCGTGGATGACGGCGGCGCAGCCTACGAGGGCGAAGCATGGGAAGGCGCAGGCGTCCCGGCAGAGCACGCCATTCGCGGCTTTTACGCAGTCACGCTGTCGATTCCGAAGCTGGCATGGCTGGAGCCGGTGCTGACGAAGGTGCTGAACTTTGTCGAATCGCGCCGCGCCACACTGCCGGACGGCACTGAGGCCGTGATCTACGACATGGACGGCGGTGGCCCCGGCAAAGAAGTGTGGGTCATCGTAGAGCCAGATAAACCCGCTGCACGTCAGGGAGCCGGGGCCGTGCATCACGTCGCGTTCCGCGTACACGACGACGACGAGGAAAAACAGTGGGATAACCGCATTCGCAGCTTCGGCGTGCCCACGTCCGGCTATGTGGATCGCTTCTACTTCCACTCGATTTACTTCCGCGTGTCCAACGGCATTCTGTTCGAACTGGCAACGGACGGCCCCGGTTTCGCCACGGACGAGGACGCCGACAAACTCGGTGAACGGCTGGCGCTGCCGCCCTTCCTTGAGCACCGCCGCGAACAGATTGAGCGTGGCCTGAAGCCAATTGTGGTACCGTCGCAATCGTAACCCGATACACACAGGGGCATGGCGTCGTGCCATGCTCCTGCAAGCCAGCATTGATAACCACAGGAGATACTTATGACCACACCCGATCACGAAAACCAGCCCATACTCACTGGCGGGGCACCCCTTGCCGATGCCACCGCCGCCGTCATTTTGTTGCACGGGCGCGGCTCCCGCGCACAGGACATCATCCCCCTCGCACAGCAGCTCCCGCATAAAAACGTGGCGTATCTGGCGCCGCAGGCCGATGGCAACGCATGGTACCCCCGCAGCGGCTTTGCCCCGCTGGAAGTCAACGAGCCGTATCTGACATCCGCACGTAACACCATTGCCGCCCTGATTCAAAAAGTCACGGGCGCGGGTATTCCACTGGAAAAACTGTTCCTCGGTGGGTTTTCACAGGGGGCGTGCCTTGCTTCGGAGTATGTGGGCGAGAACGCGAAACGCTACGGCGGTCTGTTTGTGCTCAGTGGCGCAATGATGGGGCCGATGGATCGTGAGCACGGCTTTACCGGCTCTCTGGACGGGATGCCAGTGTTTATCGGCGGCGTGGATAATGACTCGTGGGTGAACCCGGCCCAGTTTGAGCTAACACGAGATGTGCTGGCAGCACTGGGGGCGGCGGTGACGTTGCAGATACTGGAGGGCAGTCAGCACACCATCCGCGAGAGCGAACTGGCGCATGTGCGAGCGATGATTGCCGGTGCAGGTGGTGTGTAATGTGAGCAGGGCAGGCCGATGAGATGAGGGGCCTGCCCGTGATGCTATCGATTATAGCGCGGTTTGAGATGCATGATCTCGAATAAGAGGCGCTGGAACATTTCGCCCGGTTGTTTCTCGTCGTAGTTTATACGCACCACGCGGGCAAGCTGAATCGGCAGCCGTTCGACCGGTTTGTAGTTCACCATGATGATCGGCTTTTCGCGGTTATAGAAGTGGCGGTACTGCTCACGCACAAACGCGCTGCGTTCCGCCGCCGGAGACATCACCACAACCAGCAGCCAGCACTCGCGCTGTGCCTGCTGGATGGCGGACTGCCATTCTTTACTGCCGGGGCGCAGGTGCTGTTCTACCCATACCTGCTGCTTGCTGTCGTTCAGGTTCGCCACGATGGGCGCAACCATATCCTTCCAGTCTTCACGGGCATACACCATGAAGATACTATCCGCCAGTTCGCCCTCTTCCATCAGCAGCGGCAGTTCGCGCGTGCCGGTGGCGCCGGGGGCGCTGGGCAGTTTGTACACGGTCGTTTCCTGGCTGGCACTGTTCGATCTACCGAGCCGGTCAGTCTTTCGCCAGTCTTTTGGCAGGTCAGATCGGAAGATCATGTGCAGCTTGACGGTGGCCCCCAGCATAATCACATCGCTGTGATGCAGTTCTACAGGCCGGGTTAAACGCTCTCCGTTGACGAAGGTGCCGTTACGAGAGTTGAGATCCTGTGCGTAATAACGATTGTGCCGCCACAGCAATTTGAGGTGCTTGCGGCTGATGTCGATTTCCTGAATGATGATGTCATTATCTGTAGAGCGGCCTAAAGACACTTCCTTGCCGTCCAGCAGAAAGGCGTCCTTGATCGTGGCGTCACCTTCTACCTGCACCAGCACCGGTTGCGATCCAGGATCGTTTTCGATCATACGGATGCCATCTACCGGTTTTGCTGCGGCCTGCTTTTCCATCAGGCGGTACTCTATCGTGACCTGCCCGCCAAGCTCGATGATAGCGCGTCCTGGCATGGTGAATGGCTCCGAGGTGATGCGCTGCCCATTCACGAACGTACCGTATTTTGAGCGCATGTCCTCGATGTCGTAATCCCGATCAATCTTCATCAGGCGGCAGTGCAGCGTGCTCACATCATTGTCCATAATGACAATATCGTTGCTACGGCCACTACCAATCGTTATTTCATCGTGATCGAACTGATATTCCTGTCCGATCCGGGGGCCTCGGGTGATTTTTAATTGTACAGACATGTCTGTGATCCCGAAAAATAAGAAACCAATGATTATAACGGTGTTCCGCACATTATCTTAACATGATTCCGGGTTGGAATGTAACAAATTTTAACCGAATGTGTCATTGATTTGTACAGACGCCGTAAAAACCGGATTAATGCATGGATGAAGGTGATGGCAGGGGCAGAAATGGAGTGGGTTGGGGCGTGATGACCACGCCCCTGTGTATGCTGGCAGTTTACTCCAGCGGCGGGAGTTCTTCCAGTTCGAGGGCCGGTACGTCTTCGGTTTCAACCGTCTGGGGTTCGTCGGTTACAGCAGCTTCGGCGTCCTCAGTTGCGACGATCTCAGCGTCTTCCGTCGCCTCTGCCTGCGGTTCCTCGGTCATGGCTGCGTCTTCGGTTTCGATCATATCCGGTTCGTCAGTTTCAACCATGTCGGCGGCTTCCGTGGCTTCGGCTGCGGGTTCTTCTGTGACGCCATCTGGCAGGGCAGGGCCAACGCTGTCTTCCTGTGTGGGGATCGCCAGTGAGGTTGCTGTGGCGTCCACGATGGCCTGTGCGGTTTGCGTCTGCTCAACCTCGCTGAACGGGTTCGGCGTGGTGGTTGCGGTTGGCGTGGGGGTGGGCGGCGGCACATAAGGCGGGTTGGCGATGAAGTCCACCACATTGTCTACAATATCGGCCACGACCAGATACACCGTATCTTCGTCGTCATCCAGGCGGACGTAGTAACGGGTTTGCTGCGGGTTTTGCTCGCCCACGAAGATGTCGTAGGTTTCTGTGCTGTTTGCCAGCGTGATCTGGAAAAATGGTTCTTCGAGGCCGAACGCCGCCAGATCACTGCCCGATTCTTCAATCGTGAACTGGTCGGCAAAGTCGAGGCCAGCGACAATATCTACCGTGCCCTGCGCCGTCACCTGATCCACGCCCCGGTCAGTGGCGTTGGTGGCCTCGGTCACGACCCAGAAACCGTCCGCGTTTTTGCGAATGATTGTGCGCGGTTCGCCATCCGTCGCCAGCGAGTCCAGCGGTTCTTCTGTGGTCAGCGGCGTGGGTGAGGGGAACGGGGTGGGTTCTTCGGTGCCGTCCTCCGGCGGTGACTGTGGCAGTTCGCGCACGGCAAACTCGTTGATGGTGGTGCTGTCCACATCTGGCAGCAGCGGGCCGGTGGCTATGGCAGTGTCTACAGTCGGGGTCGCATCAATGTCCGGTGATGTCTGGT
>JBCCQC010000395.1:0-5022 GCA_039024535.1 Chloroflexota bacterium | reverse complement strand
TCTACATCAGCAGTGGGGTCGGCCTCGGCATAGCCTTTTTCCTGCGCTTCTGCCAGTGCATCCGCGTAGGGCATTCCTGCTTCCATCTGCGTGAGGATATAGTTCGTCGTGCCATTGAGGATGCCACGGGCAGCAAAAATCGTGGTACCACGCAGCGTATGCTGTGCCAGCCGCAGGGCAGGCGTCCCGGCCATAACCGTCGCCTCAAACAGAAATTCCACACCATTCTGTGCCGCAAGCGTGTTCAGTTCCGCAAAGGCCAGCGCCACCGGCCCCTTATTCGCCAGCACGACGTGTTTACCGGCATTCATCGCCGCCCTGACGTGGTCGATAGCCGGTTGGCCGGTTTCCAGATTGGAATACGCCAGTTCGACAATTACATCGGCGTTGCTTGCTGTGATGATCTGTTCGGTTGTCCAGTCACGGTGCAGGCCGTCACCATCCGGGTAGGCCGCCAATGAGCCGCCGCCAGTTACCAGTAACGCGCTCAAATCAAGACCATCCGGGCAATACAGCGTCCCACGAGAGCGCGTGGTTACAGCGACGATCTGTGCGGCAAAGCCGTGTTCGTCGCGCAGTTGTGCGGCTTTTTTGTGCAGCGCTTCTGCAAAGCCCTGCCCCACCACACCAAATCCAATGAGTGCGATATTCACAATATTTCCCGTTTCTGTTGTTCGTTATCCGTTTATGCGTCGCACTATTTTACGCGCTCTGTCCACACCGCACCACAGCGATGCTGCACCATTGGGCGTCATCTGTGCTATATCACCGGGGAGAGCCGCCAGCAGTCTCTCATCGGTGGCAATGGGCACACTGTACAGGCCACCGCTCTCCCACGTATCGCCCATCGGCTGCCGGTGCCACCCCTCATCATGAATCAATAGCAGCGAACACACAGATACCTGCGTCGTCAGCAGATTGAGCGAGAACCCGGTGAAGTACAGTTCCGCGCGGCCATCGGCCAGCATCGCGTCATATTGCTGTGCGGCGGGAACCGTGGCATAGTCCACGCCGCCGTCTTCCTGCTCTGTCACGTTGAACAGTTCTTCCAGATACTCGCGTTTGATCTGCGCGGCGAGGCTCCACTCCGCTCCCGGGTAATCTTCCGCAGACGGTTGCAGGATAAACGCCGGAACCACATGAAACGCGCCGGGTTTATGGGCTGTGTTCGCGCTGCGCCGGATAATGAGGGCGCGGTAGTCACCGTCACTGTGTTTATAGACGGTGAGCGTGCCCATGCCAATCGCCACGCCACGTCCCGTCCCGCTGTAGAGCAATTTTCCCGGCGGCGTTACGCTATGCAGGCGATCACGCAGTGGGGTAGGGCCACCGGCCTCCAGTTCATCTTCCAGCGGGATGCACGCGCCAATGTGATCGAAATAGCCGCCGAGAGACCCATGCAAACGCAATGGCTCCGTTTCCAGCCGGTCAAACGTGAACGTCACCCCATTGTATACGCGGCGTCCGGCGGCCTGCACTGTGGCGACTGCTTCCGCATCGTAAATGCACACGCCGTCGCGGTTAAGGTACGTGCGCGGCGGCTCTGTAGCAAGCACATCATCAATATGGGCGGGGCTGGCGTCAGTATACGCGAGGTGGAACGGATAGCGTCTGCCGCCACGTTCATATGGCGCGATGCCGTGCGGCGCGTACAGGTCGTGGAGTGTTTGCAGAGTGCTGGTGTCGGTCATGTGGGGTGGCTTTCTGTCTGTGTGGATGCGCAGTGAATATACACAGCCAGAGGTTTAATGCCGTACCAACCGGGGAATCAAAAAAGGGCGCGGAAATCCACGCCCTGTGGGGTCAATGCGATGTGTCGCCTATTCGCTTTCGATAGCGGACGGACGGGCACCCAGCGTCAGTGGCAGGCTCACCGGCCCATCCACACGGAACATGCTAACGTTCACGGTATCGCCGGGGCGGGTGTTCGCTGCCAGGTAGCCCAGCAGGTCGTCCATGCTATCAATCGGGTCGCCATTAATAGCTGTAATCACATCAATGCCATTCTGTGACGGGTTCTCGAAGCCAGCATCATCTGCCGGACTGCCCGGAACCACCGCGTTAATCACGGCACCCCGAAGGTTATTCGGCAGTTCGAACTCTTCGATTACATCCAGCGTCATGTTACCGCCCTGGATGCCCACATAGCTGTAGTCCACCGTGCCATCTTCCAGAATATCGATGACGACGCGCTGCACGAGATTGCTGGGTACGGCAAAGCCGATACCGCTGTTGCTACGGCTGGAGCTGAGGATCTGCGTATTGACGCCAATCACCTCACCATCGAGGTTCAGCAGCGGGCCGCCACTGTTGCCGGGGTTAATGGCAGTATCTGTCTGGATGACATCGCCAGTGGAGAAAGTAGACAGGCCACGAATGCTGCGGTTAAGCGCACTCACAATCCCGCTGGTCAGCGTCCAGTCTTCACCGAACGGGCTACCGATTGCCAGTGTAGCCTGGCCGACGACCAGTGCGCTGCTATCCCCGAACGTTACCGGGAACAGACGGTTTGGCGGCACATCCGTCACCTGAATAACAGCAATATCGCTGTCACGATCGAGGCCGACGACCTGGGCACGGGCGATGGTGCCATCAATGAAGTAAACGGCGATTTCCTCCGCCTCGTCAACCACGTGGGCATTCGTTACTACCATGCCATCGGTGCTATACACGAAGCCAGTACCGCCGCCCTGGAGCAAATCATCGTCCAGCAGCGGGTTGTCAGTTTCGCGGCGGGCGAGGATGTTAATGGACACTACAGACGGGGACACCGTCTGGTAGATGTCTGCGAAGATGTTCTCGTAGTTGGTACGCAGAACGGGTTCGTCCTGGGCAGCAGCCGGTTGCGTGGTGGTGCCAGCCACAAACCCTGTCATCAGCAGGGCAGCAGCAAGAATCACGGGGATTGCGCGTTTGAGCCAGATGTGTTTCACGAGATAACCTCTCTAAACTTTGATTGAGTTCTGTGTTGCTGTGTTGTGTTGCGGAGTTCTGGACATGTTTCACTCACATGCCGTCCACTGTAACGGCGCACAGTGAAGCGTCACTGAGGTAGTGCTTAACGCTACCATAAACTTAAAATAGCACAGGTTGGGCCGCAAATGTGTGAGCTTTTCTACAGTTTACAGTGATTTTACCGATTGTAGCCTGCCTGTAACATATTTCTGATTTAACCGCTCAGGGCGTGCTCATACGCCGCTAACACCTGCTGTGCGGTGCGTGCCCATGTGAACTGCTGTGCCCGTGACCGTCCGGCGGCTCCCATTGCGGCCCGTTTTTCCGGGTTTCGCAGCAGGTCAACCAGCACCGCCGGGAGTTCAGCAGCAATGTGCTGCTGGCTGATGAGTAACCCGGTAACGCCCTGCTCAATGGCATCCTCCGCGCCACAGTCGCGTGTGCCCACCACCGGCAAACCGGCAGCACTCGCCTCCAGATGCACCAGCCCGAACCCCTCGAACTTCCAGCCATCATTAATCGACGGCAGTACAAACACATCAGCCGCGTTGTACCAGCCCAGCAGCGTTTCATCGTCCACGAAACCGGCAAGCTGCACCACATCTTGCAGATTAAGCTCACCGATGGCCGCTTCGACTTCGCGCAGCGTGTCAGGTTCAGTGTCTGTGCGCCCGACAATGACGCACTGCACCGCCGGGATGTGTTCACGGACGATCGCCATAGCACGGACAAGCTGCGGTGTGCCCTTACGCTGTTTGATGCCTCCGGCAGTCAAAATGGTGTGGCGCGTGACGGGCTGCGACAGTGCAGGCAGGTTACGAAATGCATCCGGGTTGATGCCGTTGTTAATCACCGTGGTATGAATACCCGGCAGGTATGCCTGTGCCCGCTGTGCCGTGTAGTGGCTCACGCAGATGACGGTAGCGGCTTTGCGGAATGCCTGCTGATGCACTTTCCGCGCTGCAACGTTCCGCTGGATACCGGCCTGCACATAGCTACCATGCCCGGTAACGATGTGCGGACGATTCCCCGCAGCCCACATCGCCAGCGGTGTGTAAGGCTCTGCTGTGGCGTGGATGACATCACACCCGGCGAACAGCGTCCGCACCCGGTTCAAGGCCAGTAACAGCTTTGCCAGTTGCCGGGGTTCCGCCGGGGCCAGTGCTGGCAGCACCGGATGCACATCGAATTCGAAATCAACCGGAGAATTGTTCGATGCGGCCACGACCACATGCACACCCTGTGCGCGTAATGCACGAATCAGACTGAGGCTGTAGTGCCCCCAGCCATGCTGGTGATGCAGGTCTGATGTGAGGAAGCCGATGCGCATGATGCCCTGTTCCATTAATTGATCTGACGCAAAACCATGGCACACACGGCCCTGATCGCACTACAATGAGCAGGATCGTAACGCGACCAGATTACCCGGGCAACAGATACTTTGTTGATTCCACCGCCCAATAATTTACACTATCAATGATACTTCAACGCAAAATCAGTAATTCCCCCTTAAAATCCTGTTAAAAAGTTGTATAGTTATACCAATAGAGTTCTTAGACAAACTTTTTTCCCAGCAAATGCCACTTCAACCGCCCTTACCGGGCGGTTTGGCTTTCAAAAACTTTTGCGAGCCTCTCCTCATTTCTTAATAAAACTTCATTACAATAATGGTTCTTGAGCGGCGTTTTACGTGCCGCTTTTGTGTGTACACAGGCCCAGGACAAACAACGTGACCCAGACCAGAAATGACATCCGCAACGTCGCAATCATTGCGCACGTTGACCACGGCAAGACAACACTCGTAGACGGAATGCTGAAGCAGGCAAAAGTCTTCCGCGAAGGCGCAGAAGTAGAAGACCGCGTACTGGATAGCAACGCGCTGGAAAAAGAGCGTGGCATTACCATTCTTTCCAAGAACACGGCCATCACCTACAACGACGTAAAAATTAACATTGTAGACACCCCCGGCCACGCCGACTTCGGCGGCGAGGTGGAGCGTGTGCTCAACATGGTAGACGGCGCACTGCTGCTGATTGACAGCGTAGAAGGCCCCATGCCGCAGACGCG
>JBCCQC010000394.1:0-5023 GCA_039024535.1 Chloroflexota bacterium | reverse complement strand
CGACGGGGTTGATCCAGAGGCGAAGGGCAGAACGCAGGCTGCCATGTTCGCTGCTCCACGAGCCACCACGCAGAACGCGCCTATCTGTTCTATTAGTCATATCCTCCCTACCGTCTGAAGCATCATATTCATAATCCCGATATAGCGAACTCACCCACTCCCAAACATTACCGCTCATGTCATAAGCCCCCACCCACGACACGCCGCCGGGACGACTGCCTACGGGTGCCGTGCGTCCACCAGAATTTGAACTGTAAACCGCGTTGTCGGCAACGAACGCGTTACCCCATGGGTAGACCCAACTATCCGGGCCACGGGCCGCATACTCCCACTCGCGTTCCGTGGGAAGGTGTGCGCCCCAGCTCTCGCAGTGTGCTTGCGCGCCGAACCAGTCAATACAGTTGCGCGGTTGGTCCGGTTCGGATGACCAATCGCTGCAACCTGTAGACCCAATCTGCGCGTTGGTGACTTCGTACTTGTCAATCCAGAACGGCTCGTCAAAGCACTGTTCATGGACAGGCTGTTCGTCGCCTTGCTCATTGCTCCCCATCATGAAACAGCCCGCCGGGACCAGCACCATTGTCACGCCGTCGAAGTCGCGTTCAATGGGTGTCCAGTCGGCGTTGCGGGTAACGGGTGTCCGCGCAAGAGTCACGGGGTCGGGTGTATTGGTCGGGGGCAGTGGCGTTGTTGTTCGGGTGGGAGTTGGTGTTGCCGTGGGCAGTAGCGGTGTCGCCGATGGCGTTTGGGCAAGCTGTGCGTTGCGGGTGGCAGTTCCGACTGCGTACAGCGTCGCAAAGAAAACAGCAGTTTGCGTCGGTGCATTCGTTAGCGCCAGTGCCGTCGATTCGCGTGCCAGTGTTGCTTCCGCGTCTGCTGTTCCCTGCGCCTCAACCGCACGATCAAATGCCTGTGTTGTTGCAATCATGTCCGCAAAGTCCAGCGGTACCTCTGTTGCCACTGCCACACTGTCTACTGTTGGTGGGTCTGTGGCGGTCTGCTCCGGCATAGTCGCTGATGCTGCCACAATAACTTCTGTCGGCTCGGTATCACCACCCACAAACACACCCTGCCACAGCACGAAAATTCCGGTAATCACCGCCGCAGCCAGCACAAACAGTCCGGCAAGAACGTTCGGGTTAGTGTACCACGGCTTGTCTGCCGCTGCCTTCTCACTGCGTTGTTGCGCGGCTTCCCGCTGGAGTTCAACGGCAGTCGGTTCCGCCTCCCCCGCCGCTAAATTGATCTTCTGCCTGACGATGGTTTCATCGGCATCAGACGCTGCCGAAACAGTCACTCTGCGGTTCAGCTTGAGGTAGCCACTGCGCAGCTTTTGCATTGCCGCCTCAAAAAACTCCGGCTCGGCTGGCACACGCAGCGCCTGCTGTCTGGCAAGGTCACTCAATCCGGCTTGCTCAAGCAATCTGGTGTGGTCTTCAAACGTGAAGCCGTTAAACAGAATCGGCACGATGTTGCGTTGGGTGTCCAGCGCGTGTCGAATCTCACGGCGCAGCCAGTCGTCGGGGTTCACGCAGCGGTCAAGGCTCCCCGGCGAGAGAATTACCACGAAATGTGGTCGTGATTCGATCTGCTTGAGAATGATCTTCTCAAAATTGCCGCTGTCGATGCCCTGCGCATCCAGAAACACATCAAAACCGGCAGCACGCAGCTCTTGAAAAACGGCGCGGGCTATAAACGTGCTGTTGGCGCGGCGGTAGCTCACGAATACGCGGTTATTCGGGCTGCTGGTGTCGCGTGTCGGCTCGGGTTGCGCTTGCAAGCTGTTAATGAGATCGTCTATCTCGGTGGCTCTGTCGGGTCCCACCCACTGCTTAATTTCTTCCAGCAGGTAGACAATCGCCGGTTTGCCCTCTATGCTGCCATAACGCAGCGACTCAATAATCAAACTCGATGCGAAGTCGCGCGGGCTGCCATCCACGTTAATCAGGTCGGGTAATGTAGTTCCTATAAACGCCGCACTCAGTAGTGATTGGCGTTCCGTCGCTGTTTGTACATGCGGAACAATGATGTCTACAAGCTGCTGGCGTATCTCACGGTTAATGTGCATCCTCGACTCCTTACTGAGGTGTAAAGGATTATGCCTGATTTAATGTTATTCTGCGAGAATCTCACCGAAGGTTCACAAGGCACCTGTCGTTTATCATGTTTGACACTAAACTATGCTTTTTTGTATGTCCCGAAGGAATCATTCCCATGCAGCTTACCGATGAACAACAAGCCGTGGTTCGGCACCCCATCGGACAGCACGCCCGTGTGCTTGCTGTTGCTGGCGCTGGCAAAACCACCACGATGGCACATCGCGTCCGGCATCTGCTGCACAACCACAACGCCACTCACTGGCGCATCGGGCTGCTCATGTTCAATAAGCTGGCACGCCAGCAGTTCGAGTCTCGGCTGAGTGATCTCGGTTTGCCAGAGAACAAACGCCCTCGCGTGAACACATTTCACTCGTTCGCCTATCATGTCGTTCATGATGCGATTGATAAGGGAGTCTGTGACCCTATCCGGCAGAAGTGGTTCAACGAAAACTCGGAGCAGTCGCGGCGGACTGCTCTGCGCTTGATTCAACAGTTTGAGCGTGAGAAGCGTATTCTGTATCAGAGTCTCGACGTGGAAGAGATGCTCATGGCAATCTCGCTGTGGAAAGGCGCACTCATTCCGCCTGATCGTGCTGGTTACAAGGGCAACAAGGTTGTGCCCGACCTGTATCTGGCATTTGAGGAGGAACGGTTGGCACAGGGCGGCGTCACGTTTGACGACCTGATTCCGATGGCGGTCACGCTGTTAGAAACTGAGCCTGTCATGCAGCAGCGATGGCGGCAACGCTTTCAGCACCTCATCGTGGACGAGTATCAGGATGTAAATTATAGTCAGCAGCGCCTCATCGAACTGCTCGCCGGAGAACACGCTGATGTGATGGTCGTTGGCGACGATGACCAGACGATTTACGAGTGGCGCGGTGCGCGTCCCAGCTACCTGATTCGGCAGTTCAAGATAGATTTCGACAATAAACCAGTGGTCGATTACACGCTGTCGCACTCGTTTCGCTTCGGACCGCTGATTGCCCAATATGCCCAGAACGTTATCCAGTGGAACGAACAACGCATTGATAAGCCCGTTGTCGCTCACCATCACGATAAAACCGCTACGGTGACAGTTATTGAAGGTGAGCCGGATAAGATGCAGCGTGTCAACGAGCAGCTTGCCGACATTGCCCAACATGCGCTCCAATCCGGCGAGAACCTGATTGTGCTGGGGCGGCTGTACAGCCAGATGACCGGCGTTGAACTGGCATTTCTCACCCGACAGCAGCCCTACCGCGTTGAGGGCAATGCGCCACTGCTCGAACGTCGGGAGATTGTGGCACTCATGGACTATGTGCGGCTGGCAAAGGTCTATCGCGTTCCGGTGACACTCCAATCACAGGCGTGGATGCTTTCCACGGCGAATACACCGAATAGAAAGCTAAAGAAGGATACGCTGTCCAGTGTATTCACACAGGCACAGCGCAGTAATCAAACCGTACAGGCATCACTTGAGTACCTATCCGATGCGGCTGACTCCCCCTTCGGCAAAAGTGCGATGGATGCCGTTGCCGACTACGCCGACACACTCGACCTGCTGCACAACGGACTGCATGAAAACGCTGGTGATGCACTCGTGTGGCTAGTGAAACACATCGGCTACCGCCAGCACTTCGACGACTACTACGGCGACAGTGAAACCGCCGAAGACCGCAAGCAAACGGTTGCCGCGCTGTGTCGCTATGCTGCATCGACGAATCTATCGCTGCTGGACTTTCTCGATCACCTTGACAAACTCGATACCACCCACGGCGCACCCGTCGAAGCACAGATCGTGCTGACCAGCGTCCACCGCGTCAAAGGACTGGAATACGATACCGTCATCATTCCTGATTGCACACCCGGCTACATGCCCTGCCTGATTGACAACGAAAGCCCTGTCTACGATAAGGCGCAGAAGGTCAAGGAACCAGAAGTCTCTCCAGGACTGGATGACGAGCGTCGTCTATTCTACGTGGCACTGACACGAGCAAAACAGCGTGTGGTCATTGGCACCGTGCGTCAGCCGACGCAGGCAGAAGTAACCGCGAAGGACAATCCACCCATCCCCTCATACTTTCTGGAGGAAATGGAACTTGACGACACACGCACCGCCATCGACCTGCTGCAATCCGGAAGCATTCCGAAACTGACAGCCACACTCAAGCAATCGCTGCATCTCTACAGCCTCACCGAAAATGCGGCGAACGTGTACCTCCCCGCCATTGGTGAAACCTCTGCCACATCAGACCTGAAGCAGTGGTTGGTTCAAAACCCCGAACCAGAGCATGAATACAATACGCCAGCATCGGCAACACTGACGATGAAAGTGCTTGAGACAGAGGCAGATGTGCGTGATGCTGTCCGAAAAATGACAGCGCCAATGGGTAATACCTCAAACTCCGCGATGCACCGTGCGATTGAGAAGCACCCACGAGCCTACCAGAAATGGACGGATGAGGAAGAACAGTACCTACTGGAGATAGTCGATAAAGGCTGGAGCATCGGACGCATCGCCGACACATTGCAACGTCAGCCGAGCGCCATTCGCTCACGCATCAAGAAAATAGAAGACCGAGGCACCATGTAACATTATTTTCATACAAATGATTGATTCAAGATGTACTCTTTATGTTATATTTCTGTATACCGTTGAAAAATATCATGAATGATGGTGCATCTTGCAACAGAATGAAGCGTACATCAGAGAAAATAACATCAGACAGGCTATCCTGGATGCGGGATGGGACTCCAGAACACAGGTCATGCCAGAGGTTTATCTGGTTGAGGGACGGATTGAAGTACAGGGTAAACTGATCGCACGGGGCAAGACCTACTATGCCGATTATATTCTTTACTACAAACCAAATATTCCAATTGCTGTTGTTGAAGCAAAAAGGAGTATCGAATCCATTGGCAGTGGCACGCAACAGGCACTG